>CAZZKZ010000098.1:0-6218 GCA_964654915.1 Hadarchaeota archaeon (SeqCode) | reverse complement strand
CCTCCCGAATCCCCTACCGTACCTAACTGTACCCCCCCACCGCACCCGAGACCCCTAGGGAGCTCCAAGCGCCCGCAGAAGTTTGAGCTGAACGTGGCAAAAGGAAAGCCCCACCTCCAACGCTTTAATCGAACGCATCCGACCTCTTCTTGTGAGGAGGTTCTGCTACAGGTGCGGGGCGCTGGAGAGCGAGGCCGGTCCCCTCATCGACGGCCTGTGCCAGAAATGCTTTCTGGAGACGGTCCGGGTCGATCTGCCGGAGAGGGTGGACCTGACCGTCTGCGGATCCTGCGGCTCCTTTTTCGTCGGCGGATCCTGGCTGAAGATTCCGGAGGAGGAGGCGGTCAGGATGGAGCTCCTCAGGCAAGTGAAGCCACCCGGCCTCGACCTCCGGGTGAGGCTCGACGGTGACCTGGCGCAAGTCTCCGTCACTGGCAAACTTCACGAGAGGCAGAGGACCCCCCTGCTCATCGAGAAATCCGTCAGGGCGAGGAGGAGGTTTATAACCTGCAGATCCTGTTCGCTAAGAAGGGGGGGCCGCCACGAGGCGGTGGTCCAGGTCAGGGGAATCCCGTCCGCCGAGGTGAGCAGAATCCTGAGGGAGTTCGAGCATGAACTGCTGATCTCGGATGAGGACTTCTTCCCCCGCGTCGACCAGCTGGACAACGGGGCGGACGTCTACGCCAGCACGGTCTCGCTCGCGAGGAGACTCTCCTCCCTCCTGAGGGAGATGGGGGCCAGGGTGACCTCAACCTCGAAGCTGGTCGGCCAGACGAGGGACGGGAGGAGAAGGTACCGACCTACCTTCCTGGCGAGGTTCCCGGAGGCTACCGATTTAAGCCCGCAGAGGTATACGGAGAAAGGTTAGGATGCCGGAAATTAGCGGTGCGAAGGCCGTCTGGGAATGCCTTAAGCGGCAGGGCGTCAGGCACGCCTTCGGAATCCCGGGGGGCGCGGCCATCCCCCTCTACGACGCCCTCTACGACGAGACCGAGATCCAGCACGTGCTCATGAGGCACGAGCAGGGGGCCGCCCACGCCGCCGACGGCTACGCCAGAGCCTCCGGAAAGCCTGGCGTTTGCGTCACGACCTCAGGACCCGGCGCGACGAACCTCGTGACAGGAATCCTCAACGCCTACATGGACAGCTCGCCGGTCATCGCCATCTCCGGCCAGGTCTCTAGGTCGAGCATCGGAACGGACGCCTTCCAGGAGGCCGACATGCTGAGCATAATGCTCCCGATAACAAAGCACAACTTCTTCGTTCACTCGGTTGAGGAGATTCCCAAGACCCTCAAGCTCGCGTTCAAGATAGCGACGACCGGGAGGCCCGGCCCGGTTCACATCGACATCCCAAAGGACGTCCAGCAGGGCACGGCCAACCTCGACCTAGACAGGGACCCCCCGTACAACAAGCCGATAAAGCTGGACCCGACGCCGTCCGAGATTCTCACGGCGGTCGAGATGCTCGTGCACGCCAAGCAGCCCGTCATCTACGCGGGCGGCGGAGTGATATGGTCCGGAGCCTCCGAGGAGCTCGTTGCCTTGGCCGAGACCCTCATGGCCCCGGTGGTCACCTCGCTCATGGGCAAGGGGGCCATCCCGGAGGACCACCCGCTCTGCTTGGGCATGCTCGGAATGCACGGGAGGATGGCGGCAAATCTGGCCGTGAGCGAGTGCGACCTCCTTTTCGCCGTCGGGGTCAGGTTCAGCGACAGGGCGACCGGCGACGTCAGACACTTCGCCCCGAGGGCGAAGATAATCCACGTCGACATAGACCCGGTCGAGATCGGGAAGAACGTCAGGGTCAATCACTCCATAGTTGCGGATGCCAGGAGGACCCTCCGCGCCATCCTCGAGGCCCTCAGGGAGAGGGTCAGAAAGGACAGAACGAGCGAGTGGATAGAGAGGATCCAGAGGATGAAGAGGGATTTCGCCCCGAGGATGGACTACGACGAGGTCCCGATAAAGCCCCAGAGGGCAATAAAGGAAATAATGGAGGTGCTGGGCCCGGACGGGATAGTGGTCACCGAGGTCGGCCAGTGCCAGATGTGGGCTGCCCACTTCTACCAGGTGAAGAAGCCGAGGCACTTCATAAGCTCGGGCGGACTGGGGACGATGGGCTTCGGCTTCCCGGCGGCCATAGGCGCAAAGGTCGCGAGGCCCGACCACGTCGTCGTCGACATCGCCGGTGACGGAAGCTTCCTCATGAACTCCCAGGAGTTGGCCACCGCCGTCGTGAACGGGATAAACGTGATAGCGTGCATATTCAACAACCGGTACCTCGGCATGGTCAAGCAGTGGCAGGACCTCTTCTACGGCAAGAGGAGGTCGCAGGTCTATCTGGGCGAGTCGCCCGATTTTGTTAAGCTGGCCGAGGCCTACGGTGCCCTCGGTCTGAGGGCCACGAGGCCCGGCGAGATAGCCCCGGCCCTCAGGGAGGCCATCGAGAGCGGCAGGCCCGCGGTCATAGACATCCTGATAGACCCGGACGAGCACGTTCTGCCGATGGTTCCGGCCGGAGGGAGGCTGGATGAGCCGATTCTCACGTGAGGTGGTTCGATGAGAAAGCACATCTTCTCCATCCTCTGCCAGAACGTTCCCGGCGTTATGATGAGGATAACGAGGGCCTTCACGCGCAGGCAGGTCAACCTAGACTCAATAACCGTCGGGGTCGAGCCATCCGGCCTTGCAAGGATAATCCTTCTGTTCTCGGCGGATGACAGGACAGCCGAGCTGATGCGCAGGGTCCTGCTCAGGCTCGAGCCGGTCGAGTCGGTCGAGGAGATAGACCCGGAGATGAGCATAGTCAGAGAGGTTGCCCTGCTCAGGACGGTTCCCCTCTCGGGCGAGAATCACTGGAAGGTCGTCGAGCAGATAGAGGAGGCGGGGGGGAAGATAGTCGAGGCCAGGGACGGCGCGGTCATCGCCGAGGTCTCCGGGACGCCGGAGGAGCTCGAGAGGCTCATCTCCCAGCTCGGCCCGGATGTCCTGGCCGAGGTCGTGCGGTCCGGCCAGATCTACTGCCGCAGGCTCTGAGCGGGGGGTTCGAAGCTGATAAGGGCAATCTCCTTCGACATGGACGGAACGATCGTCCACAGGAACTTTGCCAACTCGATATGGTTCGAGGCCATCCCCAGGCTCTACTCCCAGAGGTGGAAGGGCCCGTTCGAGGTCGCGGTCGAGCGGGTCAGGGAGGCCTACGACGAGGTCGGGCCGAAGAGGCTCGAGTGGTACGACATAAAGTACTGGTTCAGGAGGTTTGACCTCGGAGATCGCTGGAACGATGTCCTGCGCGAGTACAGGGAGAGGGCCCAGCTTTATCCTGACGTCGAGCCGGTCTTCAGGAGGCTGGCTGGGAGGTACAGGCTTCTGGTGGCCACGGCGGCGGCCAGAGAGTTCGCCGAGATGGCGCTGGCCGGCAAACCCATCCTCAGCCTGGTCTCGGGTGTCTTCTCATCGATCTCCGACTTCGGGCAGGTCGGTAAAACGCCCGAGTTCTTCCGCAAGGTCTGCGAGAGGGTGGAAATCAGGCCGGAAGAGCTCCTGCACGTCGGGGATCACGTCGAGCACGACGTGGATGCGGCGAGGGAGGCCGGGGCGAACGCCATCCTGATCAACAGGGATGGAAGTAACGGGATAAGGTCACTCTTCGAGCTTTTCGACATACTTCCTCGGCTTGACCCCAAACCTCTCTGAGGCGATCAGCTCGAGCCTGACGACCTCGGGCTTTCTGAAGCCCACGTAGATTCCGCCGCGCTTCCCTCCAACCCAGGTTCTGGTCCTCCTCCCCGGCTCCAGCACCTCGTTCAGCAGGCCGCACCTGACGGCCACCGTCGCATCCCCCAGTCCGATCTCGATTCCTCCCGGGACTCCGGCCACCGTCAGGAATCGCCCTCCCCCGGCAGGCAGGAGCCCGTCCAGACCCGGGTGCTCGATGTCCAGATGCGTCACCCTCGCCAGCGAGTGGCCTTTGACGTGTATGTAGACGTCGGCCCCCTCGAGCCTCCCCTCCCCTCCGTCCCTCACGACAACCTCTGCCTCGAGCGCTATCTTCCCCTCCCCGGGTCCGGTCAAGCCAACACCTCAGAGATAGGGTCTGTCAATCTCCAGCTTCCTCCTCATCTCCAGCAGGAATGACTTGAGCCTCCTGTCGACCTCCTGGCTGAGCGTGACGGTTCGCTCCTCGAGGAGGCTCCCCACCCCGCCCGCGACTATCACCGAGTCGTCATCCCTCGGGTGGGCGGAGATCATCCCGAAGGGAAGGGGCCTTCCGGAGGCGGCCAGCGAGTTTATCGCCTCGTCTATTTTTCTCCCCCTTACCTTCATCCCGGCCCCCACGAACTCCCACGGCCCGACGAACTCCCCCTTTATCTGCCAGACTCGCGGCCCCGGGGCACAGAAGTAAATATCCTGGAAACCGGAGCCGTCGGGCCCGGTGAGCATTCTCCACCCTCTCCTCTTCCTCCTGTAGTGCCTGAGCATGCTCTCCATGACCTCGGATGGATGGAGTATGTCCAACGCTCACCACCTTATCTCAAAATCCTCAAACTTTCCCGAGGGCTCCTCCCACCTCACCTCAATGTTTTCGACCCTCGCGGCAGGCGGACCCCTCCTGCAGAACTCGATCATCCTCTCCACCTTCCCCCTCTCACCCTCGAAGACGGCCTCGACCCTCCCGTCCGAGAGATTTCTGACCCATCCGGTGACCCCAAGCTCCCTCGCCAGCCTCCAGACGTGGTGCCTGAAGAAGACCCCCTGAACCCTCCCGCTCACATAGACGTGCGCCCTCGCCATCATCTGTTAATCCGTCGCTTTCCCGGCTTCTAAAGATTCCCCCTCGCCCGCGAGACGAACGGGCTCCCGGGCACGAAAAACCTGAGCGGCTCCGGCAGGTCCTCCCCGACCCCTATCCTGTGCGACCTCGCCACCCCCACCTTTCTCCCCTCGTCCAGCACGACGAGCGGGCCCGACGGATCGGTCAGGTCGGTTCCGTGCAGCTCCCTGGTTATGCCCATCGCCTCCGTCAGCTTCCCCGGCCCCGACGCCAGCTCCGTGATCCTGTCGGTTCCCCTTCTCCTCATCATCATCTCGACGCCGACCGTCGGCTCGATCGCCCTTACGAGGACGGCCCCGGCCCTCCCCGGCCTCTCCGTCGTTATGTTCAGCAGCCACCTCCCGTGAACCATGTCGATGAAGGCGAGGCCTCCCCTCCCCCACATGATCTCGTTTCTCCTCGTCTTCCCCCTGCTGGCCCTCGATGCCGGGTCGCCCTCGCCCAGATATGCTTCGGTCTCAACTATCACGCCCCCGGTCTCCCCCTCTACGCCCCTCCGGACAAGCAGCTTCCCGAGCAGACCCCTGGCCACCGCCTCCGTCTTTCTCTCGTAGAACTCCCTCGGGAGCACCCTCAACGGCCTCACCGCAGGGGAAGAAGCTTGAGCACCGAACCGAGCCTGCGGAAGTCCCCCTCCAGCTGCTTCTTCACCTCGGCCCCGTAAAGCCCGGCGGCCGGGTGGTATGAGAGGAAGAGCTTGAACCTCACTCCGGCATACTCGCAGTCGACGATCCTCCCGTGCTCCCTGCTTATGCTCACGGGCCTTCCCAGGAGCTCGGCCGCGGAAATCCTCCCGAGGCTTATCACGAGGCCGGGCCCCAGAATTCTCACCTGCTTTTTCAGGAACTCGTCCGCGCAGGTCCTGACCTCGTCCGGCATCGGGTCCCGGTTGTTCGGCGGCCTGCACTTCACGACGTTCGTGATGTAGACGGATCCCCTCTCCAGCCCGGCCATCCGCAGGAGCTCCGTCAGGAGCTGCCCGGCCGCCCCGACGAACGGCCTGCCCTGCTGGTCCTCATTGAACCCCGGGGCCTCCCCGATCAGCATTATCCTCGCGTCGGGGGGTCCCTCCCCCGGCACGGCGTTGGTCCTTTTCTCACCCAGCCTGCAGAGCCCGCACGTTCTTATTCTTCGCTCGAGCTCCTCCGTACAAACCCCCCGAGCACGTTCCCCAGCTTCTCGTGAACCCGCCTCAGCATGAGGAGATCCTCCCTGCAGTGCCGGACTATCTCCCTGCGCGCCTCGTAGTTCCCCTTCGCCGACATCTTGAAGAGGGTCAGGACGTCGCCTCCCGCAAAGTTCCCCGCCCCCCACACCCCGAGGAACCTTGCGCGCGCCCGCAGGCCGGTGCTGGAGAGCAGGCGATCCCACCTGCACCCCCC
>CAZZKZ010000097.1:0-3352 GCA_964654915.1 Hadarchaeota archaeon (SeqCode) | reverse complement strand
CACCCCCCGCGTCACCACTCCCAGGGGGGCTTCTCCCGGGGGCGCGGGCGCCCTCAGGGGCAGGAAGGCAGGCCACGGCGACCCCCTCCCCCCCAAAGAAGGGGGGGCCCTGCCGGTTGCGATCAACGACGCAACAAAGGTCACCATGGCCCTCCAGCCAGCCGGTAAGGAGTATGTCTGCCTGATGGTCCTCCACAGGGAGGTGCCGGAGGAGAGGCTGATGGAGGTTCTCAGGGAATTCACCGGCGAGATCTACCAGATGCCCCCGGTGAGGGCGGCCGTGAGGAGGCGCGTGAGGAAGAGGCACATCTACTACATAGAGCCGGTTGAGGTCGAGGGAAGGAATGTTTTAATGAGGGTGGGCTGTGAGGCAGGAACCTACATGCGGAAGCTGTGCCACGATATCGGCGAGGCCCTGGGCTGCGGGGCCCACATGCAGGAGCTCCGGAGGACGAAGACGGGACCCTTCCGGGAGGAAAACTCCGTGAGGCTTCACGATCTGGCCGATGCATACGCCTTCTGGACGGAGAGCCGGGACGAGCGCTGGCTGCGCAGCGTCATCCTCCCGGTTGAGGCCGCCGTCGAACATCTTCCGAAGATAGTGATAAGGGACGGGGCGGTTGACGCCCTCTGTCACGGAGCCAGCCTTGCGGCTCCGGGGGTCCTCTCCGTTGACTCCGGAATATTGCCGGGCACGCTGGTGGCCGTGATGACCCTCAAGGGGGAGCTGGTCGAGTTGGCCAAGGCGACGATGACGACGGAGCAGATCTTGGAAACCGAGCGCGGGATAGTTGCCAAGCCGGAAAGGGTCTTAATGAGACCCGGGACTTACCCGAGGGAGTGGAAGAAATAAAAGCCGGCGCGCCCATCCTAACTTGTGGCGCGCGATGAAGGTTGACTGGTACTCGGAGTTTGTTGACAGGGGCTACAGGCCACGCCCCTCGGATCTGATTGCTCTGTTCTACTATGAGCCGGCCGAGGGAATCTCCCCGGAAGAGGCAATAGGGAGGGTGGCTTCCGAGAGCTCCTGCGGAACTTGGACAACCCTCACGGCGCTTCCGAAAAACCTCCCCAGGGCAATCGCCTTCTGGTATTCCGATAACCTCGTGAAGATAGCCTACCCCCCGCACGGCTTTGAGCCGGGGTCGATTGCGGGGCTGATGAGCGCGGTCGGCGGGAACATCTACGGGATGAAGGCGCTCCAGAACCTGAGGCTGATCGACATCCAGTTTCCGCGGGAGTTTCTCAGGGGCTTCAGCGGCCCCCTCTACGGGCCCGATGCCATAAGGAAGATATTCAGGAAGAAGTCGGGGCCGATCACGGCCACCGTCCCGAAGCCGAAGGTTGGTTTCACGGCTCAGGAGCACGCCAAGATGGCGTACGAGCTCTGGGTCGGCGGGATCGACTGCGTGAAGGACGATGAGAACCTCACCAGCCAGAAGTTCAACAGGTTCGACCGCCGCGTCTCCCTGCTGGCCAAGTTCAGGGAAAGGGCGGAGCGGGAAACCGGCGACGTGAAGGACGCTTTCATAAATGTTACCGCGCCCAACCTCCGGGAGCTCGAGAGGAGGATAAAGCTTGTCCACGACAACGGCTTCAGGTACTTCATGATGGATGTGGTCGTCAGCGGCTTCACGGCCGTGCAGACCGCCTGCGAGATGGCCCGTGACTACCGGATGGCCATACACGGCCACAGGGCAATGCACGCCATGTTCACGAGAAACCCGAAGCACGGCATGTCAATGCTCGCCCTCGCGAAGCTCATGAGGCTGGCCGGGATAGACCAGCTCCACATAGGAACGGTGGTTGGCAAGCTCGCCGGTGAGAGGGAGGAGGTCCTCGCGATAAGGGACGCGATAACCATGAGGAGGGTCGACGAGATCCCCGGCAAGAGGCTCCCGCAGGACTGGGGCAGGATAAAACCGATGCTGCCGGTGGCCTCGGGCGGTCTCCACCCCGGCATCCTTCCGGAGGTTTTCGACATATACGGAACGGTGGACATAGTCGTGCAGGTCGGGGGAGGGGTCTTCGGCCATCCGATGGGGGTGAGGGCCGGAGCCAAGGCGGTTGTTCAGGCCATAGAGGCGTACAGGTCCGGAATCCCGCTGCAGGAGTACGCGAGGGATCACGCGGAGCTGGCCAAGGCCCTAGAAAAGTGGGGGACGATGAAACCCGTCTGAGTCACCCCCTCGCCTTCTCCAGCCTCTCGACAACCTCGTAGGGAACGGTTACGGTTCCGATCGGTCTGTCAGGACCGTGGGAGTCGGAGCCACCAACCTCGATCAGCCCGTACTTTCTGGCAAGCCTCCTGAACCTCGCGATATCGCTTTCCGAGTGTTCTGGGTGATAGACCTCGATCCCCTTCAGGCCGAGGTCAACAAGCTCGGGCAGAAACCTCGTCGCTTCACCGTACTTCGGATGGGCCAGCACCGGAACCCCGCCGGCGTTCTTTATGAGCCTCATCGTTTCGCCGAGCGGTAGCTGGTACCTGTTAACATAGGCCTTCCGTCCGTAGGCAAGGAATTTTTCAAAAGCTTCTTCCTCAGACTTCACGTAACCGCGCATGACCATTGCCCGTGCCACGTGAGATCTAGTCAGGACGGCGCCCTCGGCCGCCACCGAGAGGACCTCCCCCATCGTGAGTTCCACCCCTGCCTTCGACAGCTTTTCCAGTATGTCGTTCACCCTCCTGAAGCGTCCCTGCTGGAGTTCCCTCAGCTCGGAGTTGAGAGTTTTGTCCTGCCAGTCGATGAAGTAGCCGACTATATGAATGTCGACGGGCCCCTCCTCATAACAAACCTCGACTCCGGGGATCACCTTGATCCGGTAGAGCTTACCAGCTTCGATTGCCGGTGAAATGCCATCAACGGAGTCGTGGTCGCAGATCGCGATGGCGGACAGCTTGGCCTTCTTGGCCAGCTTCACGGCCTCCTCCGGCCTGAAGCTCCCATCCGAGGCCGTCGTGTGAATGTGGAGGTCGGCCAGCTTCACTTACCCCTACCAAATATAACTCGCCAGTTATAAATAACAGCGTGGGTACTAACCGGCAGGAATAACCGAGAGCACGCGTCTGGCCAGCCTTTCCCTCGCGGGCAGGTCCGGCATCATGAGGTCCGCCACCTCCGCTTTCATCCCCATCCTGCTCACCTCTCCGGCAAGCGCGGCATCCCTCCCGTCTATGAAGAGCGTACGGGCAAACCTCCCGTATATTCTCGCGACCCCAACCGGACTCACCTCATATCCCATAGCCTTCATGAGAACTCCCGCGGGTCCGCTCAGCGGGGCTCCTCCCACTTTCGGGCTGACGGCCATAACCCTCTCCATTAACCTCTCCCGCTCCCGTCCCACCACT
>CAZZKZ010000096.1:0-1623 GCA_964654915.1 Hadarchaeota archaeon (SeqCode) | reverse complement strand
CCAGGAGCACAACCGTTGACTGCGAGGGTCCCGGGTGAGGGGAGAGGCCGCCCGCGGAGATTGATGCCAGGATTGCCGGTGAGCTGGACCCGGCCGGGCTTGTTGGAAGGGCGGAGGCTGCCGGCGGATACCTGAACTTTTTTGTGAACATGGCCTCGCTTTCTGACCTCACCCTGAGGACCATAAGAAGGCTGGATGATCGCTACGGATGGTGGGAGAGGAAGGCGGCAAAGGTTGTGGTCGAGCACACGAGCATAAATCCAACAAAGCCGTTGCACATTGGGCACGGCAGAAACGCGGTGCTCGGCGACACCGTGGCCAGGGTTTCGAGGGCACTGGGTTACGACGTGGAGGTCCAGAACTACATAGACGACATGGGCAGGCAGATGGCAGAGACCTTGGTTGCATACAGGAAAATCCGGGAAAAGCCGAGGGCGAAGTTCGACCACATGCTCGGGCTGATCTACGCATCCTTTCACAAAATGGTGGAGGAGAACCGGGAGTTGGAGAGCGAGGTCAGCCGGGTGCTTGCCGGGCTTGAAAGGGGAGATGAGAAGATTGCCGGGCTGGCCAGAAAAATTGCCGAGAGGTGTGTGAGGGAGAACCTCAGAACCACGGACAAGCTCGGCATATATTACGACCTTCTCGTGTGGGAGAGCGATCTCGTGAGAGAGGGGATAGTGAAGGAGGCCCTGGAGATGCTGAAACCGCACCTTTACACCGGTAGCGGGGAAAGGGAGGGGGCGACCATCCTGAGGCTGTCCCCTCTCGGGCTGGAGGACAAGATACTCGTGAGGTCCGACGGCACAACCGTGTACACCGCGAGGGACATAGCCTACCAGCTGTGGAAGTTCGGGAGGATAAAGCGCAACCTGCGGCTGAAGCTGCACTCCACCAGACCCGATGGTAGGAAGACCTACACGAGCAGCCCGGACGGAAGGATCATGAGGAGCCGGGGGAAGGTTGAGAAGGTAATAAATGTTGTCGGGGCGGAGCAGCGCTACCCGCAGCAGGTTGTCTTTGCCGCGCTCAAGCTTCTGGGTTACGAAGAGGAGCACAGGAATTCCCATCACCTGGCCTACGAGCATGTCTGGCTGCCCGAGGCGAAGTTCTCCGGGAGGAAGGGCACGTGGGTGGGTTTCTCGGTCGACGAGGTTCTAGAAGAGGCAATCGAGAGGGCGTACGAGATCGTGAGGGAGCATGCACCCGGCGAGAGCGAAGGGTTCTGGAGAAAGACGGCAGAACTCGTTGGGGTCGGGGCGCTGAGGCACTCCCTGCTGGCAACGTCTCCGGAAAAGAAAATCGTGTTCAAGTGGGAGGAGGCGCTCGACCTCAACAGAAACAGCGGACCCGCCATCCAGTACTCGCACGCCCGGGCTTGCAGCATCCTCCGAGAGGCCGGCCGAATCAAGAACTCCCATCCGCCGGAGGTGTTCCAAACCGAAGAAGAGGCCACGCTGATCAAGCTCCTGGCTCGATTCCCAGAAGTCGTCCAGACCGCCGGATTGAGCTTCCAGCCCCACTTGCTCGCCCAGTACGCCGCGGAGGTTGCCCTCGCGTTCAACAAGTTCTATGAAACCTGCCCGGTGCTGAACGCCCCAACCCCAGAGCCCCGAGACACGA
>CAZZKZ010000095.1:0-4174 GCA_964654915.1 Hadarchaeota archaeon (SeqCode) | reverse complement strand
GAGTACTTGCTTTTGCTGCAGCTCAGGGCATCCTCCGGAGTTCTCACGATTTTTGCGACCGGCCGCCACTCGGCATCCGAGCCGACGGCAACCGCGCAGTCGATAAGTCCTCCCTCAAGCAGGGAGAGCAGGGCGGCCGTGACGAATCCCCCGTCTTGACCCGTCACCCGCCCATCAACAGCCCTGACGGAAAACGCGGCCAGCACGCTGTCCTCCGGAACCTCTGTCCTCAGGGTCTGTGGACAGGCCCTGTGGCAGATCCCACATTCCGTGCACTCCCCCACCAAGCGCGGCAGGTCCTCTACCTCTATGGCGTCAGCCGGACACACCGCCGCGCAAGCACCGCAGCCAAAGCAGAGCCCCCGGTCGATGATCTCTGCCTTCAAACGGTCGAACGGTTTCATGTTTTCTTAAAACTTCTTCTCCCTCATGCATTAAATATCCGGGGCCGCAGGGATATGTCTGGTGTCCCATGTGGTTTGACTTTGAGGAGGAAACGGTATCATCGTTCATAAGAAGCCACCGCGGCGGCAGGGTAGCCGTCCAGATTCCGCCGGGTCTGAAGCGCCACTGGGAGGAAATCTCAGAAGTTTACAGGAGACATGGCGTCGAGCCGGTGGTCTTTGAAAGCAACTTTGGGGCATGTGATCTCGCGGACGCACGGGCCAAGCTTGCAGGGTGTTCAGCCCTCGTCCATTACGGTCACTCGGACATGGGACTGAAATCCGAGATTCCGGTTCTTTACGTCGAGGCTAGGGTCAGGGGGCTGAACCTCAACCGGATTGAAAGGTCCCTCCACATACCGGATGGGGCGAAGGTGGGAATCTTTTCGACGGTTCAGTACATTGACTACCTGCAGGATCTAGCATCGGTCATCCGCGAGCTGGGTGGATCCCCGATCATAGGCCGTCACGGCTGGAGAACGAAGTACGATGGTCAGGTTCTGGGATGTGATCTCCAGAGCGCGCTTTCAGTATCCTCCGCCGATTTCCTGCTTTACTTTGGGACGGGAAGATTTCACCCTCTGGGGGCATCCATTACAACCGGCCGCGATGTTGTCTGCCTAGATCCCCACACACTCAAGGCGGAGAAACTGGACGCGGAAAAATTTGTCAGGGCGAGGATGGTTCACGTCATGCGGAGCTCGGATGCTGTGAGATGGTGTGTGGTGACCTCAACTAAACCGGGACAGTTCAGGCTGGCCTTGGCAGACCGCGTGTGCAGGTATCTCCAAGCACAGGGGAAAAAGACATTCCTAGTGATCGCGGATGTAGTGACCCCGGAGATGCTGGAGGACTTTGATCCCGACGCGGCGGTCAGCGCGGCGTGCCCCAGAATCCCCATCGACGATCAGGAGCGGTTCAGTTTTCCGGTTCTCTCTCCGCCCGAACTCCGTCTGGTTTTCGAGGGAGAAGGATCCTACCTTTTCGACGAGGTTAGAAGGGAGGACTTTAAATTTTGATAGCGTCATTAATTTTCGAGGGATGCAGATGGTGGAGGTGAAGACGGGAGACTTCGTGCTGCCGGGCGATTTCCTCGCAACCCCGGAGGAATTTCTGCCGGGCGAGGGGGCCCACGAGGAGAACGGTAAGGTGTACTCGTCATCGGTGGGAATCGTGCTCCTTGACGTGAGGACAAGGAAGGTCTCGGTTTTTTCCAGAACCAAGACGCTTCCCATCCTGAAGCCTGGAGACCTCGTGATCGGCAGGATTGAGGAAGTCCGGGATCAGTTTGCAACGGTTTTCCTCTGCTGCATGCTCGGGAAGGAGGACAGGGAGCTTCCGCCGCCCAGGCTGGGAATCCTGCACATCTCGAAGGTCCAGAGAGGCTTCGTGAAGGATCTGAGTTCGCTCTTCCGCGCCGGCGATGTCATAAAGGCCAAGGTGTTGGAGGTAAGGCCGGAAAGCGTTCACCTGACGGTCCAGGACCGGGCGCTGGGAGTTATATACGCTCTGTGCTCGAAGTGCAGGAAACCGCTGGACAGGGAGGACACGAAGCTCAAGTGCCCGAGCTGCGGTAATGTTGAGACCAGAAAGCTCTCAACAGACTACAGGCGGGGTCTCTTTTGAAAAAGAAGATAAGGATAAAGCTGTCCGGAACGGTTTCCGTGGTCAGGCTGATGGCAGCGCTGGGCGAGCTCAGCGCGGATGTTGATGCTGAGAGCGTGGGCGGCACGGTTGATATATACATACACGGCAGCAGGGAAGAGATAAAAAGCGTGGAGAGGAAGATTAGGGAGATTGCAAGGGGGATAATGAGCGAAACGGTGGAGACGGGGGAATGATTCGGATGGATGTGGAGGTCCTGGAGAAGGTGGAAAAGCGGAGGACGATGAGGATCACGGGATCCGATCACACGGTGATGAACCTTCTATGCTCGGAGCTGCACAACGACGAGAACGTGGTCTTTGCGGCATACAGGGAGGAGCATCCGCTGACGAAAACCATAACATTTTTCATAGAGACTTCGGAGAAAACACCGGAGAGAGCGATCTCGGAGGCGGTATCCCGGATACAGAAGCAGATAGATGAGGTGGAGGAAAAATTCAAAAAGGCCGTGCGCTAGTCCCGTTTTTGAGGCCCAAAATGGACGAGAGCACCAGAAAAATTCACGTGAAGCCGGAGATCAGGATACTCGGGGTTGACGACGGACCGGGAACTTCGCCAAGGGTGCTGCTGGTCGGCGTGGTCTGCCGTGCCGGTTCTGTCGACGGCGTGATGAGGACGGAGATAACGAGAGACGGAACAGACGTGACGGAAAAGCTGATCGAGATGATCGGGAGAAGCCGGCAGAGGGGGCAGCTGAGGGTGGTCATGACAGACGGCGTAACCTTTGCCGGTTTTAACATTCTGGACGTCCGCAGGGTTTCGGATGAGCTCGGTCTCCCAGTCATCGTGGTTTCCAAGACGAAGCCCAACATGCGGGAGATCAGGCAAGCCCTCAAACATCTTCCCGACTGGAGGATGAGGTGGGAAATCATAAGAGGCACCGGCAGAATCTACGGGATCAGACCGAGGCCCCGCGGACCCCAAATTTATATCCAGCCTGTCGGCATAAGTTTGGAAGCGGCGAGGAGGATAGTCGTGATAAGCTGTCTGAGGAGTTCGATACCGGAGCCTCTAAGGCTGGCTCACCTGATTGCGACGGCTATGGTGAGGGGTGAGAGCCGTGGCGGGTCGTAAGCACGAGGAAAGCAGGGCCAAGGAATACCTTCTTCTGGCTCTCCTCGGTGGCGCGCTTCTCTTTGCCTTTTATGCCGCGGCAACGCTGGCGGCCGGCTCGACCTACTTCTGGACCGCGGTGGTTTCTGACAGCATGAGCCACGCTGGAAACCCGGACTGGAGGGTTTACTTTGAGGACGCCTCGGTGAGGAGGGAGGCCCTCAGAAACAGCAGCGCCCCGATCGAGGAAAAGACGCGCACATACGACACTTCCAAATTTCCGATTCAGGGCGGTTTCAGCAGGGGCGACCTTCTGATCGTCAAGCATGTCTCAGCCACGGAAATCTCGGTCGGCGATGTCATAATTGTGAGCAGGAGGTTCAACAGGATCCCGGTCGTTCACAGGGTTCTTGCCATCTGGGAGGACAAGGGCGAGATAAGGATAGTCACGAAAGGCGACCACAACACAACGACAATCTCCTCCGATCTGGACATACATCCCAGCGAGGTCATAGGCAAGGTCGTCTTCGTGGTTCCGAAGCTCGGGTGGCCCAGCATTCTCATTCGCGGGGAGTGAGATGAAATCCCCGAGACTAGCGGTAGACGCCGTGGTGGTAACAAAATCAGGGGTGGTGCTGGTCAAGAGAAAAAATCCTCCCTTCCGTGGAAGGTGGGCCCTCCCGGGAGGCTTCGTCAGATACGGGGAATCGGTCGAGAAGGCCATCCTCAGGGAGGTTGAGGAGGAAACCGGACTGAAGGTTAAGATAGAGGGAATTGTCGGGGTTTACTCGGATCCGGGGCGCGACCAGAGGGGGCACGTTGTCAGCATATGCTTCAGGGCGAGACCGACCGGGGGACGTCTGGCGGCAGGCTCGGACGCCGCCGAGGTAGGGGTCTTTTCGAAGATTCCTTGGGACGAGCTGGCGTTCGACCACGCTAAGATTTTAATCGATGCGGGTTTTAGTAAAAAACAATGAAGACCTGCAGGCGCTGCGGCGGGGTAATGCTCCCTC
>CAZZKZ010000094.1:0-8260 GCA_964654915.1 Hadarchaeota archaeon (SeqCode) | reverse complement strand
CCCCGTCCGCTCGCGCCCGCGGGTCGCGCTCCCGGCCGGGATGGTCTGTGCGAAGCTGAGGGCGGTTGACCCGGCCGGGAACGCCAGCGAGTTCACGCAGACTTTCGTGGTCAGGGTTTCACCCGGCTGGGGAACGCAGATCTCGGCCGACAGGATTCCGGCGGGTGTTGAGAGATCCTTCGCCTTCGCCGGCTACCAGATGAGTCTCCAGGAGGTGAGGGTGAGGGCGAAGCAGGAGATAGCGCGGCCGGCCATATACGCCGAGGAGTTCCTCCCGTGGGACAACGCGGTCGAGGTCCCGAGACCCAAGGGCTCCAGCGTTTACCGCCTGATCTACATCGAGCAGAACTTTTCCGAGTCCGCCGTCTCGGGAGTCTCAATATTCTTCAGGGTGGAGCTCGACTGGCTGAGGAGCAGGCGGATATCGGAGCGCGACATGAGGCTGCTCAGGTACGACGGCGGCTGGAGGGAGGTCTCGACGAGGTTTGCCGGGATTGACCAGACCTACGCGTACTACGAGGCCGAGGCAGGCGGGCTCTCTTGGTTCGCCATCGCCACCGCGCCATCAGTCCCGCTGCTCAGCTACGTGATGGTGGCCGCCCTCGGCGCCGCCGGTCTGGCAATCGGCTTCCTGCTGGGCTCGGGCAGGCTCCTCGGAAGGAAAAGGAAGAGGTGAGGGTGGACTTAGCTCTAGAACTCCGGATAGACGTCGATGATCTGCCCGCCGTACCCCTCGTAGTTGGATCCCCGCGACCATATCCGGTCGTTGATGAGTGGCTTGAACTCGAACCGCTGACCGTCCGGGATCAGGTTCGTCTCCCAGACCCATATGTTGCCCTCCGTCCAGGTTGCCGGGAGCCCGACGCTCCACGAGAGCGGAGGCGTGTCCCCGCGGATGTATATCGAGTTATCCCACCCGACATTGTAGTGGACCCTGATTACGGTCCTCGAGTAGGTCGGCTGGGGCTCCACGGCCCCCCTTGAGTAGTTTTCCCTCACGACGTTCGAGTAGATTTTGCCCTCCTTCGCCCCGAGCGTGACCGTTATCCTGCCGTCGCTTCCGACGGTTACCCTGTCATCCGTGTTGAGGAGGTTGACGAGCTCCGTCCCCGGCGGCAGGGGGACGGTCACCGAGATGGTTCTGCCCGCCCAGGAGTTGTTGAGCGCGACAACCGCCTGCTCGTTCTGGTAGACCTTCCTGTAAACGTAGATGGACGCCTCCTTGTAGACCTCGTACTGCAAACCGCGCGAGATCGCCGGGTACCTCTGCCTTATCTCGTTCAACCTTTTGATGTGCAGGTAGACCGGCGTCATTTCCCAGGATGGCATGACCTCCCTGTTGTTCGGGTCGCCTCCCCCGGCCAGCCCCTGCTCCGTCCCGTAGTAGATCGAGGGGACGCCGCGGCAGGTCAGCAGGAAGGTCAGCGCAAGCTTAAGTCTCTGGTTGTCCCTTCCGGCCGCAAAGAGGAATCTCTCTATGTCGTGCGTCTCGATCGAGATGACTAGGTGGGAGGCATCCGGGTAAAGGCTGTCCTGCGCGAGGGTCGAGGAGATCCTGTCGAACGACTGTTCGCCGGCGAAGACATCCCTCACGGCGAAGAGCATGGGGAAGTCCTGGAAGCCCCAGAGCGGCCCGTCCCGCCAGTGCTGGGCCAGCGTCGCCGGGTCTCCATACCACGACTCCCCGAAGCACGGGATCCCGACGTTCTCCTGGAACTCCTTCCTGAAGTCGTCCGGGACGTGCTTGCTCGCGTCGAACCTGAACGCGGCGAAGCCGACCTCGTCCCTCCAGTAGGAGTAGACCCTGAAGAGCTCCTGCCTGACCTCCGGCTTCTCCTGGGCCAGGTCGTCCAGTCCTCCCCAGACGTTCGGCTCCCTTATGTTTCCGCGCAGGTCGTGGTTTATCCTCTGGAAGTCGTTGTTCCAGTCCTCTATGTGCCCGTAGTTGTGGTACCACTGGAGGTTGTCGAAGGGCGGAGCCGGCTTAAGCTCAGGGGACTGCGTCTCTTCTCTCGTCCTCCAACGCCAGGTGTTCGGAGCATCGTAGAGGAAGTCCCCCGTGTGGTTCGGGATGGCCTCGGTTATGACCGCTATCCCCATGTCGCTCGCCCTCCTCACGAGCTCCTTCAGCTTCTCCAGACTCCCGAAGTGCGGTTCCGTGCGGTAGAAGTCGTACGGCCAGTAACCGTGGTAACCGGCCGAGCCTCCGTTAACGCTCAGCCACTGGTTCCAGTGAACGGACGATATCCAGATCGCGGACATCCCGAGGTGCTTTATGTAGGCCAGCCTGTCGATTATCCCCTGCCAGTCTCCCCCCTGATAGAAGGAGAGGTTGCCCGGCCTGTACTCTCCATAGCCGAAATTGTCGTTGGACGGGTCACCGTTCGCAAACCTGTCAGTCATTATCTGGTAGATCACGTCCCCCTCGTCAAAGACATTGTCGGAAAGCCTTTCTCTCTCGAAAAGGTTCAGCCCCCTGCACTTCGACGGCCTCCTCACGCCCAGAAGGTCGGCGATTGTAGGCGCGATGTCGACGATCTCCGCCCCCCTCACCTTTCTTCCCTGAATCTCCGGGCCGGAGAAGATGATTGGAATCGCCATGTCGCCGAGCTCTATGCTCCCGTGGTCGGTCCCGGTCATCCCGTGATCGCTCACGACGACGATGTAGGTGTTTTCGTACAGTCCGAGCGCCCGGAGGTTCTCGACCAGGATGCCGATCGCCCTGTCCGCCCTTTCGATCGCCCTCCTGTACTCCTGGCTCGTGTGGCCGTAGGAGTGTCCGGTCGAGTCGACCATCGGCAGGAGGACGAACATTATGGTCGGTCTCCGCTGGATGAATATCCTTATTGCATTCTCCATCACCCTCAGGTCTGCATCCGGGTCTCCAATCTTCCTGTAGTCGACATCATTCTTCACGTAGCTGACGCCCCTTTCGAGTCCAGCTATCCTGCCACCCTTCCCGTCTATCAGGGCGGTCCGGTAGCCGCTGTTCTCCGCAACTTCAAAGATTGTCTCCGCCTCCAGGCTGTCTCCGGGCCCCTCGTAGCCGTGGTCCTCCGGGTAGGCTCCGGTGAAGAGCGACGCGTGGGCCACCGGGGTCACGGACGGGTAGACGGTTACCCCGAGCCAGTTGTAGAGGGCGTTATCAGCGAGGGTGTCTATCCAAGGCGTGTCCGCCTCCAGCAGGACATCCGGCCTGCATCCGTCGATCGTGACCATCACGAAGTACCTTACACCAGCCTCCACCACGCTTTCGACGATTGAGAAGGTCCAGACATCAGACCATCTCTCAACAGCGTTCTCTCTCAGCGCCCCAACCCTCCAGAAGTAGACCCCAACAGACAGGCTAAGGGTGAGAAAGTTTTCCGTTACCGTGCGATTCTCCACAGGCGTGACGAAATCCGGGCCGTTGTCAAGCTGGAAGACGTAGGTTAAACCGTTCTCCCCGATCCAGGTAAAGAAGACCTCGTTCTCCGTAAGGACCGCCCCGTTCTCAGGGAGAAGTAGAATAAGCCCCGCCGGTGCATTTTCCAAAACGATGCTGAAGCTCCGCACCTCCGACCACCTCCCGGCCCTCCCCGCGTTCTCGGACCTCACCCTCCAGTAGTACGTCCCCGCGCCCGGCAGCCCAACGGTGATCGAGTTCGAGGCCGTGAGGTTTTCGATCACGGGGGAGGCGAAGGCCACAGACCTGTCAACCTGCACCCTGAAAAGCATCCCGCTCCTCCCGCTCCAGCTTAGGGTCACGGTGGTCTCCGTCAGAACGGCCGAGTTCTCAGGGCTGAGCAGAACGGGCCTAGGCAGCTCGGAGATGATGATCGTCCTTGCCCCAGTCCAGGCGCTGAACCTCCCCCCTCTCTCGCTTCTTATCCTCCAGTAGTAGGTTCCGGAACCGGGGAGGGGAATCGTTATGCTCCAGTTTTCTAGGTCCTCGAACTCCACGATTATACCGCTGAACGACGGGTCGGTGCTCACCTGAACCCTGTACCTCACGCCCTCGACGACGGCCCAGCTCAGGGTCACCGTCTCGTTCTCGCTCTCAAGCGGGTCGGGGGAGAGCACGTATGGGGGGGAAAGCTCGGCTTCCTTGCCGGACAGAATAACGTACGAGGCCCCCGCGATCACCGCGACAGTTACAACGAGAGCAAGCAGGATCGGCAGGTTCTCCAAGTCGCTTACCTCCCCACCGCCAGAATTTTCGGTCAGCTAATCTAAAATACGTTGCTGTTCTTTACGGCATTTTTAAATAGGTTGAACTCGAGTTTTGTGGAGAACCATGAGAATAGCCGTGCTAAGCTGGGAGTCGCTCTACACCCTCCAGGTAGGAGGTCTCGGGGTAGTCGCCACTAGGCTGTGCGAGGAGCTGGCCAAATCCGGTCACGAGGTCTACATGTTCACGCGCGGCGCCCCGGGCCAGCCCAGCTACATGTACATAAACGGAGTCAACTACTACATCTGCGAGTTCGATCCGGGAATGAACTGCATGCAGTTCGCCTACAACATGTCGAAGTCGATGGTGAAGAACCTCCAGGAGGTCGAGAAGTACGAGGGCAAGTTTGACATAATCCACGGCCACGACTGGATGGTGGTCGACGCCCTCGACGAGCTTAAAAAGGCAGGCTACCCGGTCGTCCTGACCTATCACTCGACCGAGTACGGCAGAAACGGGTCAAAGTTCGGCGACTGGTGGGAGTTCCGCGAGATCTCAAAGAAGGAGTGGTGGGGAGGTCAGATATCCGATGTGGTGACCACCGTCTCGAACGCCATGAAGGGCGAGCTCAACTGGCTCTACAAGATCCCGATGAGCAAGATAGAGGTCATCCCGAACGCTGTGGACCCGGCGAAGTATCAGCTGAATGTTGACCCGGCCGAGGTGAAGAGGAGGTACGGAATCGACCCGTCCTCGCCCCTCATCCACTTCGTCGGAAGGATGGAGTACCAGAAGGGACCGGACCTTCTGGTTGAGGCGATTCCCAAGGTTCTGGAGGCCCATCCCGAGGCGAGATTCGTCTTTTCCGGAAGCGGCGGGATGAAGGGACAGCTCGAGCAGAGGGCGAGGGAGCTAGGCATAGCCCATGCGGTGAAATTCCTAGGCTTCGTCCCGTACAGGGAGTTCCTCGAGATTCTCAACGCCTGTGACATCGTCTGCCTCCCCAGCAGGAACGAACCCTTTGGGATAGCTCTGCTAGAGGCTTGGGCGGCCGGGAAGCCCGTGGTGGCGACGGACGTGGGCGGGCTTGGCGAGAATGTGGAGAACTTCGTCGACGGTGTAAAGGTCTTCCCGTGGCCTGACTCGATCGCCTGGGGGATAAACTACCTCCTCGAGTCGCCGGACGGGAGGGAGCACGTGGCTAGGGGAGGGAGGGAGAAGGTCAAAAAGTTCTCTTGGGCGAACTCCCTGGCAAAGCTCCTAAAGGTATACGAAAGGGTGCTCGGCTGAGAAAATGGCAGGAACCGTGAGGCACGATGTGAGCCGCTTCACGGACTACGACATCTACCTGTTCAAGCAGGGGAACCACTTCAGAATATACGACAAGCTAGGCTGCCATCTGATGGAGGCCGACGGGGAGAGGGGCGCATACTTCGCCGTCTGGGCCCCGAACGCCGAGCGGGTGTCCGTGATCGGTGACTTCAACGGGTGGAGACCGGGCGCCCACCCGCTCGCCCCGCGCTGGGACGGATCCGGGATATGGGAGGGCTTCATCCCGGGCCTGAGGAAAGGCGACCTCTACAAGTATCACATAGAATCGAAGTTCGGCTACAGGGGAGACAAGGCGGATCCGGTCGGCTTCCTCCACGAGGTCCCGCCGAGAACGGCTTCGGTCGTCTGGGATCTCGGCTACGAGTGGGGCGACGCCGACTGGATGAGGGAGAGAAAGAGGAGAAACTCGTTCGACGCTCCGATCTCCATCTACGAGGTTCACCTCGGGTCGTGGAGGAGGGTCCCGGAGGAGGGCAACAGATTTCTGACCTACAGGGAGATCGCGAAGCCCCTAGCGGACTACGTCGAGGACACGGGGTTCACCCACGTCGAGTTTCTTCCGGTGATGGAGCACCCGCTCTACGGATCCTGGGGTTACGAGATAACGGGCTACTTCGCCCCGACCTCTAGGTACGGGACGCCGCAGGACTTTATGTTTCTCGTCGACCACCTCCACCAGCGCGGAATAGGGGTCTTCCTCGACTGGGTTCCCTCCCACTTCCCGAGGGACGACCACGGCCTCTTCTTCTTCGACGGGACCCACCTCTACGAGCACGCGGACCCGAGGAAGGGGATCCACCCCGACTGGGGCACGGCGATCTTCAACTACGGGAGGTACGAGGTCAGGAACTTCCTGATAAGCAGCGCCCTCTTCTGGCTGGACAAATACCACGCCGACGGCCTGAGGATAGACGCCGTCGCCTCCATGCTCTACCTCGACTACTCGCGAAAGGAGGGAGAGTGGATCCCGAACGAGTTCGGCGGGAGGGAGAACCTGGAGGCGATGGCGTTCATCCGCAGGCTGAACGAGATGGTCTACCTCAACTTCCCGGATGTCCAGATGATCGCCGAGGAGTCGACCGCCTGGCCAATGGTCACGAGGCCGACCTACGCCGGCGGCCTGGGCTTCGGGATGAAGTGGAAGATGGGCTGGATGCACGACACCCTCTTCTACTTCTCCAAGGACCCCATCTACCGGAAGTACCACCACGACCAGCTTACCTTCAGCATGTGGTACGCCTACACGGAGAACTACGTTCTGCCCCTCTCCCACGACGAGGTTGTCCACGGGAAGAGGTCGCTGCTGGAGAAGATGCCCGGGGACGACTGGCAGAAGTTCGCCAACCTCAGGCTCCTCTTCGCCTACATGTACTCCCACCCCGGCAAGAAGCTGCTCTTCATGGGGGGAGAGTTCGGGCAGAGGAGGGAGTGGAACCACGAGGAGAGCCTCGACTGGCACCTGCTGCAGTACGAGAGCCACAGGGGGGTCCAGCGCTGGGTCAGGGACCTGAATAACTTTTACAGGTCGGAGCCGGCCATGCACGAGCTGGACTTCGACCCGGCCGGATTCGAGTGGATAGACTTCAGCGACTGGGAGAAGAGCATAATCTCCTGCATAAGGAAGGGAAGGTCCACCGACGACATCATTCTCATCGCGCTGAACTTCACGCCGGTTCCGAGGCACGACTACAGGATAGGGGTTCCGCGTGCGGGATTCTGGGAGGAGAAGCTGAACAGCGACGCCAGAGAGTACTGGGGGTCAGGGGTCGGAAACTTCGGAGGTGTCCACGCCGAGGAGGTGCCCTTCCACGGCCGCCCCTTCTCGGTGCGCGTTACCCTTCCCCCGCTCGCCGGTGTCTTCTTCAAGTGGCGGGGTGACCGCGGATGAGGTTCATCTGCATACACGGCCACTTCTACCAGCCGCCGAGGGAGAACCCCTGGCTGGAGGAGGTCGAGACCCAGCAGTCCGCCTATCCCTACCACGACTGGAACGACAGGATAAACGCCGAGTGCTACGCCCCGAACGCTTTTGTCAAGTTCGAGCAGGGCGATTTTCTGAGCAACTACGAGTTCATGAGCTTCGACTTCGGTCCGACCCTCCTGACCTGGCTAGAGAGGCACGCGCCGGACGTCCACGCGAAGATCCTAGAGGCGGACAGGAAAGGCGCCAACAGGTTTTCCGGTCACGGTCCGGCCATCGCCCACCCGTACTACCACGTGATTCTGCCGCTGGCCAGCGATTTCGACAAGAGAACGCTCATCCGCTGGGGAATCAGGGACTTCGAGTTGAGGTTCGGCAGGGAGCCGGAGGGCATGTGGCTTCCGGAGATGGCCGTGGACCTGCGAACCCTCGAGATGCTGGCCGAGGCCGGCATCAAGTTTGTGATCCTTTCACCCCTCCAGGCAAACAGGGTGAAGGCGGACGGGGAATGGCGTCACGTGGCGAGGGGCGAGATAAACACGAAAATACCGTACACCTGCAGGCTTCCTTCCGGCGGGAAGATCCACGTGATCTTCCGCGATGAGGGGATATCGAATGATCTGGCCTTCGGCGGTCTGGCGAGGAACGGTCAGGAGATGGCCGAGAGGCTGATCAGGGCGACGCCGGACTCGGGGACAACGCTGGTTGCGGTTGACGGGGAGACCTTCGGCCATCACACGCCCGGGGGCGATCGCGAGCTGGCAAGATGTCTCGAAATTCTGGCGGGCAGAAAGGATGTCCGTCTGACGGCACCGGCGGCGGATACCGGGGACGACCGGGCGGCGCACGGGGGTGGG
>CAZZKZ010000093.1:0-1711 GCA_964654915.1 Hadarchaeota archaeon (SeqCode) | reverse complement strand
AGGTCGACGCACTGCGGGCGCTTGTCCCCCTCACTCCGGGCCCCGCCGGCCGTGGCCTGGCCGCCGCCGTCACCGCCGGTGCGTCTGCCGGCCTCCCTCATGGCCTTGGCCAGATTCACATTTTTGAGGGCGAGAAGCCTGGAACACCTCGCCGAAACCTTCACCAGCCCGTCCCTTTCGACCGCACCGACCAGCGGCCTGTAAGGGTCAACAAGCCCCAGGGAAAGGAGCATCCCGGTCAGGGTCCCGATCATCCTTTCGCTGACATACCCGGTGGCATCGAGGAACTGGAGATACCCGCGGGGTCCAGCCTGAACGCCCAAGTCCTCCACGAACGCCACGCTCTCCGCGATTTTTCTCCTGTATCTCGCCAGAAGTCTTTTCATCTGCTCGTAGTAACCGCCCCTGTCGCCCTTGGCGACCTCCAGCCCTATTGCCGGCTGGTCCTGCTTCGACACGGCGTTCAGGCACGTGGCGAACTCGCTGGCATCCTTGAGCCCGCTTTCATCATTTTCGCTGGGGATGGAGAAAGTTTCCCCGACCACGAGCCTAGCGATGTGGGGAACCAGCTCGCGGGGAGCCGCAAGACTCGCTCTGACCATCATCTCCGAAGCTAGCCTGCTTTTCTCCTCCGCGCTCAGGTCAACCGGTCTTCTCAGCCTGTCCCCCTCCTTTATCCTGATGCCGAGCTGCCTCAGCAGCTGGAGGCTTCCCATGGGTGAACCGCTGACGCCCGGAATGAACGGGTCTGTGAAGCCCGCGAGCGCACGGTATATGGGTCTCGAGTGTCTTCCGTAAAGAAGTATGTCGTTATCGATCCTCAGTGCACCGCTTTCGGCCGCAACCCGGGCGATATCCTTGTTGATTCCGCGCAGCTCGCCCCAGAGATCCTGCGCGTCTCCCAGCGCCCCGACTATAGCAAGCGGTGACAGGTCTGCGCTTTCGACTCCAGAGACGCTCGCGAAGAGGTACGCCATGCCGGCCCCGCTCACCTCGATCCCGCCGTCGATACCAAGCATGTGCGCGTTCAGGTGAACTAGCCCGGACCAATCCTCACCATCGTCGGGTTCGTGGTGGTCCAGGACCACGGTCCGGCTTCCGGCGAAAATCCTTCTCAGGTGACCCAGCAGGGAGCTTCCGACATCCGCAAGGATGACAAGATCTGCCCCGGGAAGATACTCAAAAAATTCGGGATGCGGCATCTCCACGAAACTCACGGAGTGCTCGATTCCCCTCCTTTCGAGACATTTTGAGAGAATCGCAGCCGCGCAGACACCATCGGCATCGGAGTGGGAAACAACAAGCACTTCCTTGTGCTTGAACTCCTCCAAGAGGGATGCGGCCTCCCGTATCTTTTCAAACATGCTTCTCCAATCTTTTTATCCCCGCCATGTTAAAATCTTCCGGATGAGGACCATAGAGTTCAAGAACAACAGGGTTTATTTGATCGATCAGACCCTTCTCCCCGCAAAGCTGAAGGTGGTGGAGTGCCGGACCGCTGAGGACGTCGCCAGGGCCATCGAGCAGATGAAGATAAGGGGAGCCCCAGCGATAGGCGTTGCCGGGGCAATGGCTCTTGCCCTGGCGGCGCTCAGAAGCAGGGGAAAGTCCCGGGAGGAAATCCTTGCGGACTTGGAAAAAACCGCCAGAAGGCTGAAGCAGACGCGAGACGGGGGCGGAAGGCCCGCCAGGGGTGGAGGTGCGGGGCGCC
>CAZZKZ010000092.1:0-3325 GCA_964654915.1 Hadarchaeota archaeon (SeqCode) | reverse complement strand
GATTTAGGTCCAACAAAATAAGTTTTTTCCAAAATGTAATCAGGAAAAATACATTTCTTTCGAAAATAAAGCCAGTTTTTGGGAAAAAACAATTCGATTTCAGCCAAAAAAGTTAATATCTTTGCGAAAAAAGTTGTGGTTGGGAACGACGTGATCCGTCTGCGTTTGCCGGAGAGGATCCTGCTTCACCTTCTCGAGAGCGGCGGCGCGAACCTCGAGAGCCCAAAAGATGTTCCGTTCCCGCTCACCCAGGCCGGCATGGTCAGCACCTTCGGCTGCTCGCTCGAGAGGATTTCGACGAGCCTGAACGAGCTGATGGAGGCAGGCCTCGTCGTGAAGAGGAGGTTCTACTGGAGGGAAACGGGCAGGTTCAGGAACTTCTACCTTCTGACCCAAGAGGGAAAGAACAGGGCGCAGGAGCTGCTTGACGAGCTGATGGTCAGGAAGGTAAAGATCCTGACCCCGGAAGGTCTCCTAAAGGAGGTCACCTTGGAGGATCTGGCCGAACACCTCCGCCGTTCGAAAGCCGTTGGGCAGACAGCGTACGAGCTGAAGGAGAAGAAGTATCCCGACCCGACCTACACAAACATACTGCTCCACCTAACCGGGCACACCTTCGATGTCAGGTCCTTTCTTACCCCCCGCGGGGTGGAGATGAACAGGAGGACATGGGACTTTGTCCGAGACGCCTACTTCGACAGCACGCACAACTACGTCGTCCTGACGAGGAACAGGCACTGGCAGGCAGGGATAGTCTGGCTGAGGGAGGGGGTGAAGTCGCCGTTCACTGCCGAGTTCAGGTTCAAGGCAGGGGGCGGAAGCGGGGGCGACGGCCTCGTCTTCATGTTCTACAAAAGGAAGGACTACTGGCCAGCCGACGGCGGCAACCTCGGCTTCGTCCCTGGAGTGGGAGAGATGCCCGGCTACGGCGTTGAGTTCGACAGCCAGCCGAACCCAGACTACAACGATCCGCCCTTCCCGCACATAGCCCTGATAAAGGACACTCCGACGAACCATCTGGTCTATGTGGAGGACAGGCGGGTGGGCGACTTCAACTGGCACACCGTCAGGATAGCCGTTGGGGAGTCGTCCGTGAGGGTCGAGGTCGACGGGAAGAAGGTCCTGTTCTGGGAGGGGGAGATAAGCAGGGCTCACTCAGGCATGGGGATCTCCGCAAGCACGGGCGGTATGACAAACTGGCACATCGTGGACGACGTGAGGATCACGAAGCAGCAGCCCGGAACCAAGCGTCGGGGCAAGCCATCTCCCAAAATTTAAGCAAAAAATAGGTCAACGGATTTAAAACTCCTGTGATTTTCACTTGAAAGGATGGCGCGCAGGGCTCCCCGAAAAGCGTACGGCGAGTTCAGCGAGGACGGCAGCGAGTTCATAGTCAGAGAGCCCAAGCTGCCGGCTCCATGGGTCAACTTCCTCACGAACGAGGAGTATTGCGCCGTGATCTCCCACACTGGCGGGGGCTACAGCTTCTACAGGGACCCGAAAACGGACAGGATCCTTTACTGGGTCGGCCGCGACCTCTGGAGGGATCGCCCGGGCAGGTACGTCTTCGTGAGGGACATGGAGAGCGGGGAGTTCTTCAGCATAACCTGGCAGCCGCTCATGAAAAAGCTCGACAGGTTCGAGACGAGGGTCGGTCTCGGCTATCAGGTGATAACCTCAGAATTCATGGGGATAGAGGGCTCGATCACGTACTTCGTGGCGAGGAGCGACCCCTGCGAGATCTGGAGGGTCACGCTCAGGAACAGGTCCGGGAGGAGGAGAAGGCTCCGCGTATTCAGCTACTTGGAGTGGATGCTCGGGGACAACGTCGAGATGAACTTCCACAACATAGCGATCCTCTACAACAGGGCCTGGTTCGACAGGAGGGCAAACGCAATATTCGCAAGAAAGACGCTGCTCTTCGGCCAGGCCGTTTACGAGCAGCTCCCCGTCTACGACAACCCGCTCATCGCATTCATCGGCTCGTCCGAGAGGGTCACCGGATGGGACTGTCACAAGCACGTCTTCCTGGGCCTCTACAACGATGAGAACAACCCGGAGTCGGTCGCTAGGGGCAGCTGCAACCAGAGCATCTGCGAGGGCAACGAGGCTATTGGGGTTCTTCAGCACGACATCATGCTTCCGCCGGGCGGCGAGCACACGATATACTTCGTCGTGGGCGAGGTGGAGGGGGAGGACAGGGCCAGACGCCTGATAGGGAGATACGCCAAGCCGGAGGCAGCAGAGGCCGAGCTGGAGGAGGTCAAGAGGATCTGGAGGGACAGAACCGAGCGCGTGAAGATAGATACGCCCGAGAGAGACTTCAACATATTCTTCAACAGGTGGGCCAAGTACCAGCTGTACATATGCAACTACTGGAGCAGGTCGCCGTCATACTACCACGAGGGGCAGGGAGGGCGCGGCTACCGCGACTCCTGCCAGGACGCGCAGTCCATCCTGCCGATTGACCCGGAGCACGCTAGGAAGAAGTTGCTGAAGATAACCTCGCTTATAAGGAGGGATGGGACCTGCGCGCCGGGATGGTCGGACACATACGGCCCGTTTCCGCAGAAGCCGTACAAGGACCACCCGACCTGGCTTACGCCGGCCGTCGCCGCGTACGTGAAGGAGACGGGGGATGTCGGGTTCCTGAGCCAGAAGGTCCCTTGGCTGAAGGACGGCTGGAGGGACGGGGGAAGCTGGAGGGATCCGAACTGGCACAAGGGGGCGATCGAGGACGGGGTCGGAACTGTTTTCGAGCACCTGCTGGCCCAGCTCAACTTCACCTTCAACGATGTTGGCGAGCACGGTCTGCCGAGGATAGGGGAGGCCGACTGGAATGACGCGCTGGACATGGTCGGAAGGAAGGGGAGGGGAGAAAGCGTCTGGCTGGGGATGGCGCTCGTTAGGTCGATGAGGATAGGGGCGGAGCTGGCCGACCTGATCGGGGAAGAGGAGAGGGCCGCCGAGCTCCGGAAGAACGCGGATGTCATGGCCAAAAGAATAAACAGGGTCGGATGGGACGGCGAGTGGTACCTCCGCGGGTTCACGGATGATGGGGAGCCGTTCGGGAGCTCGAGGAACGAGGAGGGCAAGATATACCTCAACCCGCAGAGCTGGTCGATTCTGTCAGGGGTCGTGACCGAGGAGAGACTCCCGAAGGTCCTGAGGTCGGTCGACAGGCTGCTGGAGGGGAAAAACGGTCTGGCCCTCCTGGCCCCGGCCTACTCGAAGACGGACGCGAGGATAGGCAGGATAACGGCCTTCGCCAGGGGGGCAAAGGAGAACGCCGCCGGGGTGTGCCACGCCAACCCCTTCACGATAG
>CAZZKZ010000091.1:0-5945 GCA_964654915.1 Hadarchaeota archaeon (SeqCode) | reverse complement strand
GGGCCCCTGCGGGGGGGGCGGGACGGTTGAGGAGGGGGGGGTCTCGTTCGTCGCCGCGCCCGGCCACGAGATGCTGATGGCCCCCATGCTGTCGGGGGCGGCCATAATGGACGGGGCCGTCCTCGTGGTGGCGGCGAACGAGGAGTGCCCGCAGCCCCAGACGAAGGAGCACCTCACGGCCCTGAAGATCATCGGGGTGAAGAATGTTGTCGTTGCGCAGAACAAGGTTGAGCTCGTCCCGAGGGAGAAGGCCATTGAGAACTACAGGCAGATAAGGGGATTCCTCGACGAGATGGGTTACCAGGACGCGCCGATCGTGCCCGTCTCGGCCGTCCACAGGGCCAACATAGACAAGCTGATCGAGATGATCGAGAGGCATGTCCCGACCCCCAGGAGGGACCCGGAGAAGCCCCCGCTGATGTTCGTTGCAAGGTCGTTCGACGTCAACAGGCCTGGGACGAAGCCGGAGAGGCTGGTGGGAGGGGTTGTCGGCGGAAGTCTGATGCAGGGAAAGCTGAAAGTCGGCGACGGGATTTCCATCTGTCCGGGCATACAGATAACTAGGGGCGGGAGGACTTACTGGCAACAGCTGGAGACCACCGTGAGGAGCCTGCACGCGATGGGGGAGCCGCTGGAGGAGGCGAGGCCGGGCGGGCTCATAGGGATCGGGACTGGGCTGGACCCGTCCCTGACAAAGGCCGACGCCCTGGTGGGCTCCGTCCTCGGGCTTCGCGGAAGCATCCCGGAGAGCGTTGAAAGGGTGGAGTTTGAGGTGAGGCTCCTCGAGAGGGTGGTCGGGCTGCCGAAGGAGGTGGAGGTGAAGCCGCTCGCCATGAACGAACCGGTGATGGTGAACGTGGGGACGGCGACAAGGGGAGGGGTCGTGACGCACATGAAGGGTGAAAGGATCACTGTCACGCTGAAGTATCCGGTGTGCGCGGAGAGGGGCTGGAGGATCGCGCTGAGCCGAAGAATCATGAACAAGTGGCGACTGATAGGGTATGGCATCATCGTCTGAGAGAAGGGTTGAGGTTCTGGCGGACACAAGCTTCCTGATGGTTCCCGGTATGTACGGGATAGACATAATCAGCGAGCTCGAGAGGGTGATCGGGTCAAAGTTCGTGCTGGTTGTTCCGTCGGCCGTGATCGCCGAACTCGAGAGGATAGCCCGGAGAAGCTCCGGCAGGGAGGGGGCCGCGGCGAGGATAGGGCTGGAGATAGCGGGGAGGTGGGGGAGGGTGGTTGAAGGAGAGGGCGAAGCGGACAGCGTCATACTTAAGATGGCGAGGGGGAGAATCGTCGGGACCGGGGACATGGAGCTGAAGGGAAGGCTGAGGAGGATGGGCGTGCCCGTTGTTTTTTTACGGGGGAGAGACCACCTTGAGGTTGAGGGACATCTGGAGGGGTGACCGGTGGATCTCGTGCTTCTGTCCGTGCTGGTCGGGCTGCTGGCGATTGCCTACGCCGGGGTCAGGGCAGCGCTTCTCCTCAGGCGAAAGGTTGAAAACGAGAGGATGCGGGAGCTGTCCGGTCTCATCCAGAAGGGAGCCCTCACCTTTCTCTCGCAGGAGTACAGGATAATAGTCGTCTACGCGGTCATCGTCTCCGCGGTCCTAACGTTCATAAATCCCGGCACGGCCGCGAGCTTCCTCGCCGGAGGGTTCTGCTCGGCACTCGCGGGAAACATCGGGATGAGGGTGGCGACGAAGTCGAACGCAAGGACAACCGAGGCCTCGAAGAGGAGCATAGGCGACGGGCTTCGCGTGGCCTTCTCCAGCGGGCTTGTGATGGGGATGTGCGTGGTCGGGCTGGGGCTGCTGGGTCTCGGCTCCGTCTACCTCCTGACCGGGGACGTCGACATCGCCGTCGGGTTCGGATTCGGGGCAAGCTCGATAGCCCTCTTCGCCAGGGTGGGCGGAGGGATATACACGAAGTCGGCGGACATGGGGGCGGACCTCGTCGGAAAGGTCGAGAAGGGAATCCCGGAGGATGACCCGAGAAATCCTGCGGTCATAGCGGACAACGTCGGGGACAACGTCGGGGATGTTGCGGGGATGGGGGCGGACCTCTTCGAGTCCTACGTTGGCTCGATCATAGGGGCGATCACGATCGGGGTAGCTCTCGGGACGGAGTACGTGTCGCTGCCCTTCCTCTATGCGGCCGCCGGAATCGTCTGCTCGATCGCGGGCTCCATGCTCGTCAGGGGCGGGAGGAAGGCGGACATAGGGGCGCTTCACTCGGCGATGAACAGGGGAATCTTCACGGCCGCCGCGCTCACGTCCGTGCTCGCGCTCTTGATCACCCATTGGCTCATTGGCTCTGTCGAACCATTCTATCCGTTCCTCGGCGGAATGGTCGCCGGGATAGTTGTGGGGCTCACGGCCGAGGACTACACGGAGAGCAGGTTCAGACCAACCATCGGCATAGCCGAGGCGGCGAGGACCGGGGCGGCGACCAACCTCCTGGCCGGATTCTCGACGGGGATGATGAGCGTCTTTGTGCCGGTCGTTGTCATCTGCGCGTCTATCCTCGCCGCCTACCACTACCAGGGGCTCTACGGAATAGGGATAGCGGGCGTCGGGATGCTGAGCACGCTGGGGATAACCCTCGCGGCGGACTGCTACGGGCCGGTGGCCGACAACGCCGCTGGAATCGCGGAGATGGCCGGGGCCGGCAGGAAGGTGAGGGAGAGAACGGAGAAGCTAGACGCGGTCGGCAACACGACGGCCGCGATAGGCAAGGGTTTCGCCATAGGGTCGGCTGCCCTGACGGCGCTGGCGCTCTTTGCGGCCTACGTTCACACGATGGAAAACAGGGGCTTCCAGATGAGCCTCGTGCTGACGGATCCCAATGTGGTCGCGGGGATCTTCCTCGGCGGGGCCCTTCCCTTCCTGTTCTGCGCGCTGACGATGATGGCCGTGAGCAGGGGGGCCTACATGATGGTCGAGGAGGTGCGCAGGCAGTTCAGAGACCCGGAGATAATGGCCGGAAAAAGGAGGCCCGACTACGAGCGGTGCATAGCGATAAGCACGAGGGTGGCGCTGAGGAACATGGCTCTGCCGGCCGCCATCGCCGTCGTCTCGCCCGTTGTCGTCGGGCTCCTGCTGGGCCCGGAGGCCGTCGCGGGTCTGCTGGCCGGGAGCACGACGGTCGGGCTCATGCTTGCGCTCACGCTGGCGAACTCGGGAGGGGCCTGGGACAACGCGAAGAAGTACATAGAGGAGGGGAGGTTCGGCGGGAAGGGAAGCCAGGCCCACGCCGCGGCCGTCGTCGGGGACACTGTCGGCGACCCGTTCAAGGACACCGCCGGGCCGCCCCTGAACATCCTCATAAAGCTCATGGCGATGACGGCCCTCCTCTTCCTTCCGCACATCCTGTGACGGAATCCCTCAGAGGCTCGCGCGCATCCTGACGAGATCCACCGCTATCCTTATCCCGCTGGCGATCGTCGTTCCCTTGGCCTTCGAGTAGCTGGAGAACCTGCAGACGGCCGGGACGTCCACCACCTTGAGGCCGGCCCTCCTGGCCCTTATGAGGATCTCCGAGGAGACGGCGTACCTGTTGCAGGTGATTCGGATTCTCTCGAGGGCACGCCTGCTGAGGGCCCTCAGCCCCGACTGGGAGTCCGTGTAGGGTCCTCCTAGGAGCCTCGTGATGACGTTAAGGATGAAGTTGCCGAGGCGCTTGTTCAGGGGGACCCCGATCATTATCCTGCGGCCTATGACGAGATCGGCCTCCCGCGCGGCCGCTACGAGCCTCCTAACGTCCCTCGCATCGTGCTGCCCGTCGGCGTCGAAGGTCACGGCCACATCCGCCCCGAGCTCGAGGGCCTTTGCCAGGCCAGACCTGAGCGCCCCGCCCAGACCCGTGTTCCTGGTGTGCGTGACGACGACCGCTCCCTTTGACCCGGCGATCTCCCCCGTCCTGTCTGTCGAGCCGTCGTTCACCACGATTATGTTGTTCCATCCCTCGGCCCGAAGGGAGTCTATCACGCCGCCTATCGTTTTCTCCTCGTTGTAGGCGGGAATCACTATCCAGACCTTCATGTCACGGCACCGGCCAGAAGTCTTCTCACGCCCTCCCTTATGTCGACCTCCGGCCTGAAGCCGAGGAGCCTGGAGGCCTTGGTGATGTCGGCCCAGCTGTGGCGGACCTCCATCGGGCGGGGAGGGGCGTAAACCGGTTTCAGGTCATTCCTGCCGGAGATCTCGAGGAAGATCCCGCAGAGCTCGTTTATCGTGACCGACCTGCCGCTTCCCACGTTTATCACCTCACCGGCCGGCCTCCTCTCCAGGGCGGAGACGGTCGCGCGGACAACGTCCGAGACGTGGATGAAGTCGCGCGTCTGCTCCCCGTCGCCGTATATGATCGGGGGCTTGCCGGACCTTATCCTCTCCGTGAACTTCACCATCACGCCGGCGTACTCACCGGGCTGCTGCCTCGGGCCGTAGACGTTGAAGTATCTCAGAATCACGACCGGGAGACCGGTTTTCCCCCAGAAATCCAGGCACGCCCTCTCGCCCTCCAGCTTCGACCTCGCGTAGGGGGAGATGGGATCTGGCGCTTTTGACTCGGGTATGGGCGCGCGGGGTGAATTCCCGTAGACGGCGCAGGAGGAGATGTAGACGAAGGCGTCAAGCCCGGCCGATTCAGCCGCCTCGAGCAGGTTGACCGTCCCGCCGACGTTGACATCCCAGGTCGTCTTCGGGTCCTGGACGGAGAGGGGAACGCTCACCACTGCCGCGGCGTGAATCACTGCGTCCGCCCCGCGGATGGCCAGCCTCACGTCTCCGGGGTTCCTCACGTCGCCCTCGACCAGACGGAGGTTCGGGCTGTTTGGCAGATTCGAGCGGCTGCCGGTTGAGAGGTTGTCCAGGACCGTCACCTCGTCTCCCCTTGCGAGGAGAGCGTCCGCGAGGTGGGAGCCTATGAAGCCTGCCCCGCCGGTGATCAGGACCCTCATGCGCTCGCTTTCCATCTGGACCCGGGACCAAAATACTTTCCGGAGGGGGTACCGGCTCAAACGTTAAATAAGACGGGGGCGCTCTTTCGTTTTGAGCGGACATGAGGGTCTGGCACAAGGAGTTCACCTTCACGACGGGCGGAAGGAGGGAGATAGTGGACATCACGCGCGAGGTTCTGAAGGCGGTCAGGGAGTCGGGCATAAAGAACGGGATAGTGGTTGTTCAGATCCCGCATGCGACCGCATCGCTCGTCCTGAACGAGGCGGAGAGCGGCCTCGAGCAGGACATACTCAACCAGCTCGACGAGATCGTCCCGGTGAGGGGCGGGTATCTTCACGACAGGATAGACGACAACGCGCACGCGCACATAAAGGCCGCGATCATCGGCTCCTCGAGGGTTCTTCCGGTGGCGGACGGGGAGGTCGTCAGGGGGACCTGGCAGAACTTTCTCGTGATCGAGGAGGACGGGCCGCGGACAAGAAGGTGTGTGGTGACGGTCATGGGGGAGTAGCGGGATGAAGACGGTCTACCTGGACATCGAAACTACGTCGAAGAAGGCCGATGAGGGGATGGTGATCGCGATAGGGGTCCTGACGGACAGGGAGCCGGAGGTCGTTTTCGCCGAAACACTTGAAGAGGAGAAAAGAATTCTCTCCTGGCTGAAGGAGAGGATAGAGGGCTGCGAGCTCATCGTGACCTGGTACGGGTCGGGGTTTGACATACCGTTCCTGATCACCCGAGGGGTCCTCCACGGAATCGACCTCAGCGGGCTGGCGAAGACGCCCATGCTCGACCTATGCGAGTGGTGCAAGGCGAATCTCCTCCTCTCGAGCAACAGCCTGCAGTCGGTCGCAAAGTTCCTCGGGGGGGGGGAGGCGGGGGACTTTGCGGGAGGCGGCGTCCTGGACCCCTTCAAGATGTCGGCGCAGGGGGACTACGAGGCGCGCGGGGAGCGAGGACCTGAAGGCAGCGAGGGGACCG
>CAZZKZ010000090.1:0-2074 GCA_964654915.1 Hadarchaeota archaeon (SeqCode) | reverse complement strand
TGCCGGCCCGGGTCGCGAAGTCGGTGGAGTGGATCCAGAGAAAGGTGGTCTACAGCAGGGAGGTAGGCGAGGGCGTCGGGGTGAAGGGCGACGAGGTCCTGCGGGCGGGGGCGGGGGTCTGCGACGAGTTCGCCACCCTCTTCATAGGCCTCTGCAGGTCGGTCGGCATCCCGGCCCGCTACGTCCAGGGCTACTCGGCCGAGAACGAGAACCTGGGCAGGGGTCTGGAGACCGGTCACGCCTGGGCGGAGATCTGGGCGGGCGAGTGGATCCCGGTTGACCCGACGTGGGTTGACCTGGGCAGCCCAAAGAAGTTCGCCACCGGTGGCTCCGGCATACAGTGGAGGTACAGCGGGGCTCCGCCCGGCTCCGGGATAACGGGGGTGGAGTACAAGGTGACGCCGATCGGCTGGCGGGCCGGGACCTCGCTGGAGAGGCCGGTCCTGCTCGGCGGGGAGAAGACGGAGAACGGGTGGAGGTTCACCGTCTCCAACGTCTCCCCCGTCCCCGTCATGGACAACCTGACCGTCAGAAGGTATGTTGGAGAGCACCTTGAGACGCTTCCGGGATGGCCGAGGATTGTCATCCTGAATCCGGGTGAGAACGTCACGTTCGATGTGGAGGGGCTTGACAGCGGCTGGGTCTTCAGCAGGCTCGGGGGCGTGCTCGACTTGTGGGAGCCGTGGGTGCCGTCCGTGCCGCTGCCCTCGTGGGAGCAGATGGTCTGGATCTCTGTTGCGGTTGTCGTCATACTCGTCGCTGCGGCGGTTCTGTCCGCGATCAGGAGAAGGTGAGCAGGAGCGCGGCGGCGCTATCTTCTCTTTCTGGTGGCCGAGAGCAGTTCATCGAGTTTTCTGTCGATCTCCTCAATCCTCTCCATGAGGTCGTCCCTCCTGATGGATGACTTGGAGCGAACGAGGTAGCTCGCTAGGTAGCTGACCAGGGTCGTGTAGATTCCGATGCCCGCCACCATGAGGGCAACCGTGAGGACCTTGCCCGCACTCGTCACGGCCACGACATCTCCGAACCCGACGGTGGAGATCGTCGCCAGCGCCCAGTACAGGGCGTCCAAGGAGCTCTGCACCATCGGATTCTCCCCGTACTCGAGTATGTGGAAGCTTATGGAGCTGAAGAACAGGACCATCAGGAAGGCAGTGATCACATGACCCATCCTGCTCTGGTAAAGGAATTTTTGAATCCTGCCAAATTTTGCCACCCTCATGACCCTGATCATCCTCACTATCCGGATCGTTCTGAACATTCGAACGGGGGACAGGGGAACCGGGATGGAGGAGAGCAGGTCGTACCAGTGGGAGAGCGCGTAGTGCGCTTTCCTCTCTGCCACCCGCACGGAGTTGATGTACTCCGCCAGAAAGATGATGGCGATGGTGAAGTCGACCGGAAGGATGACCCCCATCGCCTCCGGATGGTCCAGCTCGTACAAAAGCAGGGCGACGCTGACAAATGCGAGGACAACAAGCAGCAGGTCTAGGCTCGTTTTCACGGTTCTCACCTCTGTCGGGGACCCCACAGGCTTTCCAGGAGATAGCTCAGGTTCGCCGTGAGAGCCGATGTCACCGCCCTGCTCAGGTCCCCGGTGGCTCCGCTGACCGCGACTACCCTCTCCTTCTCGCCCTTTTTCAGGAGCGCCACGTAGAACGGGTAAAGCACCTCGGTGACCCTGTCGATGCTCACGCCGGAAAGGTCCGGCGGGATCCCCAAGGATGAAAGCCTCTGGCCGTATCTTGCCTTCGCCCTGGCGGTTACGACCTCCCTGTATTTTTCGAAGGTCTTGGCGATTTCTGCCCTGATCTTGCCGTCCTTGACCCTCGCCGGTATGACAGCGTTCGCCTTGACTTCCTCTATCTTGGGCTCCTCCCTGAACGTGGCAAACCAGCAGCCCTGTATGCCTTCGTACAGGTTCCAGATCTTGGTCGTCTTGACCGTTCTTCTTACGATGCCCTCGGGTTTGGAGCAGCTTATCTCAAACATGTAGCAGGGCAACCAGACGAGCCTTATCCACTTCACCTCCTCCCTCCCGAGACCGAGGAGACCCTTCCTCTCCCTCTCCACG
>CAZZKZ010000089.1:0-3722 GCA_964654915.1 Hadarchaeota archaeon (SeqCode) | reverse complement strand
GAAAGGATGTCCGTCTGACGGTCCCGGCGGAGTATCTCGAGGAGAACCCGCCGACCCACGAGGTTGAGATAAGGGAAAACAGCTCTTGGAGCTGCTTCCACGGAATCGAGAGGTGGAGAAACGACTGCGGGTGCAGCACGGGGGCTCATCCGGGGTGGTCGCAGGCCTGGAGGGAGCCGCTGCGGAGGGCGATGGACTGGCTCGGCAGACATCTCGCCGAGACCTACGAGCGTCTTTCATCCGAATATTTCAGGGATCCCTGGCAGGCCAGGGATGACTACATCGAGCTGCTAATCGACAGATCCGAGGAAAACGTGGAGGGGTTCTTCCTCAGACACGCCCGCCGCAGACTCACCCGCGAGGAGAAGGTGAAGGCAATGACCCTTCTGGAGATGGAGAAGCACGCAATGGCCATGTTCACAAGCTGCGGCTGGTTCTTCGATGACATCTCAGATATCTCTTCGATATCGGTTCTCTGTCACGCCTCGAGGGCCATGCAGCTCGCCAAGCAGGTCAGCGGGATCTACTTGGAGGGCAGCTTCTTGGAGATCCTGAGGGAGGCGAGGAGCAACCTCCCGGAGATCGGCGACGCCGTTAACCTCTACAAAATGGTCGTTCTCCCGCTTAGGACGGACCTGAGGAGGATGGTCGCCAACTTCGCCCTCAGATTCCTCCTTCCCGGGTATCCGGAATCTGTCGAAATATACACCTGCGAGATCGAAAACATGGGAACGAAGGTGGTCCAGAAAGAGGACCAGAGGCTTGCCTGCGGCAGGGTCAGGGCCTTCTGCAGGGAGACGCTTGAGGAGGAGGAGATGGACTTCGTCGCCCTCTGGCATGGCAGGATGCTGGCCTGGATCTCCAGATCGGGGAGCTGGAATCTCGAGGGAATCGCCGAGCTCTTCCTCGAGAACGGCGGCAGGTCCGTGGTCAGCTATTTCAGGGAAATGGGTGAGAGGGAATACTCGATTTCCGAGCTGTTCGACGAGGAGAGAAGGATGCTCGTCCGCTATCTCCTGAACCCGGAGCTGCTGTCTGAGCTGAGAAAGCCGCTCGCGCGCATCAGGTTCACGGAGCCCGGGCTTCCGACAGAGCTCCGCCTTCTCTGGCTCGTTGCTGTTTTATCAGAGATGAGGGAGGCCGTTGCCAGGCAGGACTTTCAGAGGGCAGGAGAGTTCCTGCAGGAGCTGAGGAAGGCAGGGTTCGAGCCGCCGGTCGACATAGTCTCGCTGGTCCGCTCAAAGCTCCGTGAGCTGCTGGGCTCATTCAGGCTGCAGGAGGCTGAGAAGGCTGTCCGCTTCCTGAACCTCGTGCGGCCGGGCATAGACACATGGTTGCTCAGGGCCTTCGCCATGCGGAGGCTGGCCGAGGGCTGCGGGCCGGGGGAGGCAGAAATCCTGCACAGGATTTCAGGTGTTTGAGATGCAGAGAAGGGAGAGCGGCGTGCTCCTCCACGTCTCCTCGCTGCCGTCCGACTTCGGAATAGGAGACCTCGGCCCAGCATGCTTTGATTTCCTGGACTTCCTCGCGGAGTCCGGACAGAGAGTTTGGCAGGTCCTGCCCCTCACGCCCACGGACCCGTCCACCGGCAACTCCCCCTACGTGAGCTCCTCCCTCTTTGCGGGGAACGAGCTGCTCGTGAGCCCCGAGCTTCTGGCCGCGGACGGTCTCGAGGACCTCCCGTCCGTCAGAAGGCTCCCCCACGGTCCGGTCGACTACCCCTCCGTCGTCGAGCTGAAGACGAGGCTCCTGGATGCGGCCTTTGAGAGGTTCGGGGAGAGGGAGGAGCTGGACGAGTTCGCGGCGAGGAACTCCGGCTGGCTGGACGACTACGCCATCTTCACCGTTCTCAAGCGCAGGTTCGGCCGGGAGTGGAGCGCCTGGCCGCGTGAGTTCCGGGACAGGGAGAAGCATGCGATCGAGAGGGTGAGATCCGAGAACAGCAGGGAGGTGGCGCGCGTTGTCTTCGGCCAGTACGTGTTCTTCAGGCAGTGGGATGAGGTGAGGGCCAGATGCATGGAGCTCGGAATAAAAATACTCGGGGACATGCCGATCTACCCGGCTTACGACAGCTGCGACGTGTGGGCGAACCCGGAACTCTTCAAGCTAGACGAAAGGAAGCTCCCCACCCATGTGTCCGGGGTTCCGCCGGACTACTTCTCGCCGACCGGTCAGCTCTGGGGAACGCCGGTCTACCGCTGGGAGGAACACGAGAGGAGCGGCTTCGATTGGTGGCTGATGAGGATGGAGCACGCGCTGAGGCTTTTCGATCTCGTCAGGATAGATCACTTCAGGGGGCTCGTCGCCTACTGGGAGGTGGAGGCCGGGCAGCGGACGGCGATCGGCGGGAGATGGATTCCGGCGCCGGCCGAGAAGCTGTTCTCCGCCGCTGCCAGGAGATTCCCGAACCTTCCGTTCGTCGCGGAGGATCTCGGCGTGATAACACCGGATGTCGTCGAGGTGATGGAGAGGTTCGGCCTCCCCGGCATGAGGGTCCTGGTCTTCGGCTTCGGTGACGCTTTCCCCGAGAGCATTCATCTGCCCCACAGATACAGCGAGCGCTGCCTCGCATACACCGGGACGCACGACACGAACACGGTGAGGGGGTGGTTTGAGGAGGAGGCCGGGCCTGAGGTCAGGCGCAGGGTCTGCCAGTACCTCAGGAGGGAGGTGAACCCGGAAGACGTTCCGCGGGAGTTCGTGAAGCTAGTCATGTTTTCAAGGGCAAGGATTTCCATGATCCCGGTCCAGGACCTGCTCGGGCTTGGCAGCCAGGCGCGGATGAACAGGCCCGGTGTTCCGACCGGAAACTGGAGGTGGAGGCTCCTCCCCGGTCAGCTGACGCCGGAGGTCGGGAGGGAGCTGCGGGAGCTGACGGAGTCAGCCGGGAGGGCCTAGCCCCCCGCGCCCTCTATCGCCGCCATCACCCTCAGGACATCCAGCTCCCCCAAGGGCCTCCCCAAGACCTGCAGGCCAACCGGTATGCCGTTGACCTCCCCAGCCTTCACAACCCCGCCGCATATCCCGGCAAGGTTGGCCGGAACTGTCAGGTAGTCGTAGCTGTACATCTCCATGGGCGTGAGCGGGGTCCCGAGCCTGTGGGGAAGCTTCGGGACGGTCGGTCCGACTATCACGTCCACGTCCCTGAGGACCCTCATGAGCTCATCCCTGATGATGGTCCTGACCTGGAGGGCCCTCTGGTAGTACTTCCCCCTGAACTCCCTCCGGCTTATGTGGGCTCCGCGCCTTATCCTCCTCAGGACCTCCTCGCCGCAGACCTCCTCTATCCTCTTCCCGTACTTCCTCCCGTCGAACCTTCTGGTGGCGGAGAAGAACTCGACGGAAACTATGAGGTAGTATGCCGGCAGGGCCCTCTCGAGGTTTGGGAGGTCAACATCCACCATCTCGGCCCCGAGATCCGCGAGCCTCTCGACGGCCCTCTCGATGACCGCCACTATGCTGCTTTCGGTTAGCCGGTAGAACCTCTCGCTCACGCCTATCCTCATGCCCCTCACGTCAGGCCTCATGTTCTCCAGGCAGCTCACGCGGTCGACGTCCAGCATCATGCATTCCCTTTCGTTCTTCCCCGCGATCACCTCGAGGAGAAGTGCAGCTCCAGCCACGTCCGGGGCTATCGGACCTATCTGGTCGAGGCTCATCCCCAGATCTATCAGACCGTGCCTGGGGACGAGGCCGTACGTCGGCTTGATGCCGACCACCCC
>CAZZKZ010000088.1:0-2895 GCA_964654915.1 Hadarchaeota archaeon (SeqCode) | reverse complement strand
CCTCCCTTCTCAACCCCCTTGAAAAAAAAGCCCCCCCGTCTGGAAAAAAGGAGGGGGCCCGCCCGGGGGGCCCGGCGCTTACTCTCTCACGCCCTCCTCCGTTATCTTTATGGTCGCGCTTCCGGGAGGAAGGCACGGGTGGTCTATCAGCCTAGCTATCCTCGCCTCATCCTTTCCCTTCTTCAGGTAGACCCTGACGGTCACGGCATGACCGAGAACGTGGCCACCGACCGGCCTCGTCGGGTCACCGAACATCACGTCCGGCCTCGCCTGCACCTGGTTTGTCACCAGAACCACAACGTTCCGCGTCTCGGCGATCTCGTGGAGCCTAGCTATGTGCCTGCCCAGCTTCTGCTGGCGCTCGGCTAGGGTGCCCCTCCCGCAGAACTCCGTCCTGAAGAGGGCCGAGACCGAGTCGACGACCACGAGCCTCACCGGTCTCCTCCCGCAGATCTCCTCCACCCTGTCCGCCAGAAGAAGCTGGTGGTCAGTGGTGAGCGCCCTCGCCGCGTGAATCCTCTCCAGAGCCCCGGCCGGGTCGAGGCCGAGGGCGGTCGCCATCTGGACTATCCTCTCCGGCCTGAACGTTCCCTCGGTGTCTATGTAGACGGCCTCGCCCTCCAGACCTCCCCTCTCCCTCGGGAGCTGCACGTTGACGGAGAGCTGGTGGGCGAGCTGCGACTTGCCGCTGCCGAACTCCCCGAAGACCTCCGTCACCGCTCCGGCCTCGAGGCCCCCTCCGAGGATTCTGTCCAGGGAGGAGCTCCCGGTGGTGAGCCTCTCGACCGACTTCCTCCTCTCGTAAATCTCGCTCGCCAGCTGGAAGTCCGTCCTGACGGCGTCCTTGGCCGAGTTTATCAGCTTTATCGCCGACCGCATGCTGATCTCTGCGGCCTGCATGATCTCCGTCGCCGTGGCGGTTGCCAGCCTCGAGACTGTTGACAGACCGGCAGCCCTCAGCTTTTCAGCGACCTCCTGACTTACCCCGCTCAGCTCCTCTATCTCCATTTTCACACCGGCGGTCTCTAGGGTCGGAGGTGCTTTTTAAGGAGGGACGGCGGGCATCCGGCCCCGGACTTCCCGCCGGAGAGCAGGCCGTGGCCGCATGCCGACGACGGGATCACTGTCTCAGGCGGAAGGCCGCTTCGCAGAAGAACTGCCGTCCGGACCGGTCAGAGACCGACGTCCAGCCCGAGCTTTTCCACGAGTTCCTTGTATCTGTTGCGCACGGTGACCTCGGTGCCCCTCGCCACCTCGGCCACATCCCTCTGCGTCCTCCTCTCCCCGCACAGAACGCTGGCTATGTAGACCGCGGCGGCGGCGACACCGGTCGGACCCCTTCCGGATGTCACGCCCTTCTCCTGCGCCTCCTTCAGGATCTCTATGGCCTTCGTCTGGACCTCCCCGCTCAGCCCCAGCTCGGAGACGAACCTCGGGACGTAGTCGATCGGGCTCGTCGGCTTGAGGTGGAAGAGGAGCTCCCTCGCTATGAACCTGTAGCACCTCCCTATCTCCTTCTTGCTCACCCTCGCCACCTCCGCTATCTCGTCCAGAGTCCTCGGGATCTTGTTCTCCCTGCAGGCGGCGTAGAGGGACGCGGCGGCCACGCCCTCTATCGATCTCCCCCTTATCAGCTTCTCCTCGACGGCCTTCCTGTAGATAAGGGACGCCGTCTCCCTCACGTTCTTCGGCAGGGCGAGCTGGGAGGCCATCCTGTCTATCTCGGAGAGGGCAAAGGCGAGGTTCCTCTCCATCGCGTCCGAGACCCTTATCCTGCGCTGCCACTTCCTCAGCCTGTATATCTGGGCCCTCCTCTTCGGCGTGAGGTTCTTGCCGTGGGAGTCCCTGTCGCGCCAGTCGATCATCGTCGAGAGCCCCTTGTCGTGAATGGTCAAGGTCGTGGGGGCCCCGGTCCTCCCCCTCCTCTCCCTCTGCTCCTCGTCGAAGGCCCTCCACTCCGGCCCCAGGTCAACTATCCTGTCCTCGACCACGCAGCCGCACCGCGCGCAGACTATCTCTCCCCTGTCGTAGTCCCTCACAATCTTCTTGGAGCGGCAGGCCGGACACTCTATCGTCTCCTCCATCATCTCCCCTCCCCATAATACACCGTCGTGCCGACCAAGCCGCTGGGATCGACCCTCGAGGCCGGCTTCAGCACGGCGTACGGCTCGGAAACCGGGCCGAAGATGGTGTATATCTCGCCGACCCTCTTCCCGTCCTTTGTGAAAACCGTCGCTCCGGGCTTTGGGGCGAACCTGCACTTCACAATCGGGCCTCTCGATCCGATATGTAAGACCTTTCCCAAAATCTTCATCGTGTTTTAAATGTCGATTTTTTCCCATATAAATAGTTTTCCGTTGGCGGGGAATTTTGTTCTCAGACCCCCTTAAAAGGGTTTCCCCGTCCGGCGGGGCGCCGGCCACTTTTTATTGTCATTCAGGAAGAGCCCCAAGCGGAGGCAAAGACACGGCAGAGAAAAAGGCTGAGAAGGCATCTGCCGAAGAAACTATCGCTTAAGGCTTTCGGGGCGCTCCGGCGCCCTGCCTTTTTTCTTTTTGCAGATCTCAGCCCCGCATTCTCCGCAGTTCACATCTATCCTGACCGGCCCGAATCTCCCCTTAATCTCCCCGACCAGCCTCATCAGCCTGGAGATCTGCCCCGCGCTCCCTGACACAAGCAGGGTGACGCGGCCCTCCGCGCCCGAGACCCCGCCCGCCCCCATCGCCATGGCTCTGGCCCCCGTCAGGATCTCCACCGCCTCTATCTCCGTGATCACCTTACCGCTGATCGGGATGAGACCGACCGGGACCCCCGTCGCGTGCTGGAACACGTGAATCCCGGCCTCGGCGGCGACCTCCCTTATCGGGCCCGGGACGTGCTTCTCCACACCCAACC
>CAZZKZ010000087.1:0-1555 GCA_964654915.1 Hadarchaeota archaeon (SeqCode) | reverse complement strand
AGAGGCTTCGCCAAGATGCAGAAGGGCGGAGTCATAATGGACGGCACCAAGGCGGAGCAGGGGGGGAGAGCGGAGGAGGAAGGGGGGGTGGGGGGCAGGGCCCTCCCAGGGGCACGGGTCGATGCCACGGGGGACGGGGGGGGTGAGAATGGACGCCACCGCCGCGGAGCCGGGGGTGGTGGGGGGGGGGGGGGGGGGGGTCGCGGTCATGGCCCTCCAGGCGGTTCCGGCAGACATAAGGGCGGCTGGAGGGGTGGCCAGGATGGCTGACCCTGCCCTGATCAAGGAGATAATGGACGCCGTGACCATCCCGGTCATGGCGAAGTGCAGGATAGGCCACTTCGCGGAGGCGCAGGTCCTTGAGGCACTGGGGGTTGACATGATCGATGAGTCGGAGGTTCTGACCCCTGCCGACGAGGAGTTCCACATCGACAAGAAAAAGTTCAAGGTTCCGTTCGTCTGCGGGGCCAGAGATCTCGGCGAGGCTCTGAGGAGGATAAACGAGGGCGCGGCAATGATCAGGACGAAGGGGGAGGCAGGAACAGGGAACATAGTCGAGGCCATAAGGCACATAAGGTTGACCAAGAGGCAGATAGCCGAGCTGGCCAATCTGGACGAGGTCGAGCTCGCGGGAAAGGCTAGGCAGTACGGAGTTCCGGTCGAGCTGGTCGAGCAGACGGCGAAGCTCCAGAGGCTTCCCGTCGTGTGGTTCTGCGCGGGCGGGATCGCGACGCCTGCCGACGCCGCTCTTGTCATGCAGCTCGGGGTCGACGGGATATTCGTGGGCTCGGGGATATTCAAGTCGAGCGACCCACCGCGAATGGCGAGGGCGATAGTCGAGGCCGCCAGGCACTACGACAACCCAGAGAAAGTTCTGGAGGCCTGCATGAACCTGCCGGTGCCTATGAAGGGGATAGACGTGAGGCTCCTGGAGGAGAAGGAAAAGCTCCAGGTGAGAGGAGTCTGACCCTTTCGGGTAGAATCTGATGCGTGTTGTCAAGTACATCAGGGATCCGGTCCACGGTTATATCCCCGTGACCGAGGTCGAGCTGAAGATACTCGACACCTTCCCGGTACAGCGGCTCAGGGGGATAAGGCAGCTCTCGATAGCCTCCCTCGTCTACCCCGGGGCCGACCACTCCCGCTTCTCGCACGCCCTGGGAAGCATGCACATAGCGGGGCAGATCGTCGGGTCGCTCAGGGGGCACGCCGAGATCTCCGGGGAAGAGGAGCAGATGGTCAGAATCGCGGCACTCCTGCACGACATCGGCCACGGGCCGTTCTCGCATTCCTTTGAGGAGGTCATGGTCGAGAAGAAGGGGGTGAATCACGAGGACATGGGGAGAAGGGTCGTGAAGGAGAGCGAGCTGGCCGACGTTCTCGGCTCCCTAGGCTTCTCGCCCCAGGAGATCTGCGAGCTGGCCTTCGGGAAAACGGGCGGGAGGAAGAGGTACCTCAAGCAGGTGATAGCCAGCCAGGTCGACGCCGACAAGCTGGACTTTCTCGTGAGGGACTCGTACTACACGGGGGTGGAGTACGGCAGGGTGGACGTGAG
>CAZZKZ010000086.1:0-4210 GCA_964654915.1 Hadarchaeota archaeon (SeqCode) | reverse complement strand
CCCATCCAAAGCGCGCACATAGCCGGCACGGATGAACCCGAATTTGCGCAGTTCATACCAGGTATGCAGATCTTTCACGGAAAGAAGCACGCCGTTTTCGAGCATTTCCTCACCTCGCCATGAGCCAGCATTTTGCAACTCCACCGCCGTCGAGGGAGAAGAGGGGCGGTTCTTCCGCACATTTCTCAAACCTTTTTGGACAACGGGGAGCAAAACGACACCCTTTCGGCGGATTGATGAGACTGGGAGGCTGTCCAGGAATAAATTCCAATTGTTTGTCTTCCCGGAGGGTAGGCACACTGGCCATAAGTTTCTGAGCATAGGGATGCATCGGGGTTTTGTAGAATCTCTCTGCTGGGCTGTGTTCCACCAGGTGCCCAGCATACATCACCAAGACCTCATCGGCAAGCTCGCTGGAGGTGGCAATATCGTGAGTGATGAGAATGTAGGTCACGTCAAATTCTCGTTTGATTTTTTTGAGCGAGTTCATGATGTTGGCCTGGGTGAGAACGTCCAAAGCGGAGGTGGGCTCATCGAGGATGATGAGAAGGGGGTTGGTGATGAGGGCCATGGCGATGATGGCCCGTTGTCGCATCCCTCCGGAAAGTTCGAAAGCGTAGCGATTAAGGAAATCCACGGGAAGCCCAACCACTCGCGCCACCTCTTCCGCCCGTTTATAGGCCTCTTTCCGCGGGACCCCAAGGTGTACGATGAGAGGCTCAGCGATCTGATAACCTACACGCAAAACGGGGTTAAGGGCGTTCATCGCCGCTTGGGGGACAAAGGAGATTTTACGCCAGCGAATTTCTTTGCGGAACCATTCGTCGTTCATCTTCATAAGATCTACGCCGTCGAGGAAAATCTCCCCAGAAAAGGTGTGGATGTTTCGAGGGAAAAGGCGAAGGAGCGCCCTGGCTAGGGAGGTTTTCCCACAACCGGACTCCCCCAAAATGGCAAGGGAGCGGCGCTTTCCCAGGGAGAAGCTAACCCCGTCCACGGCTTGAACCGCGCCCTTTGTGGTGCGGAAATAAAGGCGAAGATCCCGGACCTCCAAGAGAAGGGAAGTGGGGGCCGCGGACGCCCCTTGCGTGTCAAGGCGCAGCGAAGTCCGATCGGACATCGTTCCTCCTTACAACGTGCGCAGCTTGGGGTTAAAGATGCGGTCCAGGGCCATCCCCACCATGGCGAAACCCACACCGGTGACAAAGAGCATGGCTGCAGGCAAAAGGATCCAGTAGTAGTAGCCCACAAAAAGCGCTCCCTGGGAGTAAGCGTCCTGAATGACCTTACCCCAGGTGGGAAGGAGGGGGTCACCCAGACCGAGGATGGCCAAGCTCGCCTCCAGGAAAACATAGCCAGGAATAGCCTGAACGAACGCGGGAATAGCCAAGGGCAGGAAGCGAGGAACAAGATAACGGAAGACAATGCGGAAGCTTCCAGCCCCGTAAGCCCGGGCTGCCTCTAGATACGGAAGAGCTCGGGCCTGAAGGTACATAGCCCGATAGCCCTTACTGCCCCCAATCAGCCCGTAAAGGATAAGCGCCCCCAGGATTACCCAAAGGCTTCGGGAGAAAAACATGCCCACCATGATGAGAATGGGAAGAAGGGGGAGAATCATGCGTAGCTCTGTAAGCCTATCCACAAGAGCGTCCACCCAGCCACCGAACCATGCACCAATCGCGGAAACGGTCAAATACCAAAATGTCAAGGTTAACGCCACGCTCATGCCAAAGGCGATGGCAATTGGCGCTCCCCAGAGGAGGGCGATGGAGATGTCCCGCCGCAGGTGATCCGTTCCGGCCCAGCCGTAGACCTGGCCATAAATGATGGGCCGCAGCCGCACCACCGTCTCCGGCTCAAAGGAAAATACCTCCGCAACGAGCTCGTATCGCCCAACCAGTGGACGCGAGGGATCGTCGGGCCGAGCAAACAACGCCTCGTGCGGGGGCCGGCCCCCTAACCTCCTCGCCAGGGCTGTATCCGCCGCGGGAAGGTAGCGCCCACTTGCCCGGAGCGTCAAGCTGCTCAAGGAAATCTCCCGCCCATCCGGAGTCCGCCAAGAGAAGGTCACCTTGGGAGGGGCGCGTGCGTAGGCGGCTTCATAAAACACCGCGATCTCCTTGGGGAACCCCCCGCGCCACAGAAAATCGAAGGAAAAAAGGAGAACACTCCGCGTGACCCCACCGAGATCCTCGAAGGCCAGAACCTGGGCATTGTCCGAGGAAAGTTTGATGGTTTCTGGCAAATCCGCGCCAAACCAGTTGAACCATTTAGGCGCAGCATTCCGAGGGGTCTCCAACCACGCCATTTCCCCGGCCCGCCAAAGCGCGATCGCCGTCCCATAGGGGTAGCGAACGAGGGCATAGACAGACATAACACAGAGGAGAAGCATCACCCCAACACCCACCATGGCCGAGGGATATCGCCTCAGTTCCCGCAACCGCATCCAAAGGTTCATAGCTTCTGCCCTCCTGCAGCGCCCATGCGCACGCGCGGGTCCAAGATGGCGTAGAGGATATCCAAGAGAAAGACGCTGATCGCAAGAAGATAGCCATAGATCACGTTCGCTCCCACGATGACCGGGGTGTCAGCGTGACCGATGGCCTCGTAAAGCATTCGGCCCAGACCCGGCCAGGAAAACACTGTCTCCGTGATGATCCCCCCCATCCACACGCTGATGAGCATCAGGGCAAAGCTCGTGATGATCGGGGGCAACGTGGGGCGCAAAATGTACTTCCTTTCGATGGCTCGGGACGAAAGCCCTTTGGCTTTGGCCAACTCCACGTAGTCCTCACTGGAATAAATGAGGAAAAAGGTGCGCCAATTGTAGATCGTGACGAAGAGAGCGCCAATTATCACGGAAAATACCGGAAGAATCATGTGTTTGACAACGCTTAGGGCGTAGCCCAGCCGGGTCGGGGGAGGAATGGGATCCACTACCCCGCCATAGGGCAAGACCCTGAGCATGGAGGCGAAAACGAGGATCAACAAAATCCCGTAAAACCAGGCCGGAGGGGCGGAGGTGGGCGCGAGCATCACGGTGATCCGATCCAAAAGGGAACCATAGCGCCGCGAAAGCACAAGGGCCATGAATACGGAAAACACAAAAAGGAAGAGTTGGGAAGGCCCCCAAAGGAGTAGGGTGTAAGGAAGCCGCTCCACAAGGATCAGACGGACCTGTTTCGATCCGGTATCGCTCGTGATCTTGTCCGCATAGCCGAGATTGAGGGTGATCCCGTTCAGAAGGTACCGAAAAGCTCGCTCGATGAAGGGTCTGTCTAGGCCATACTGTTTTTTCAAGATCTCGACATGCTGGTCATAGAGTTTCCGCTTTTCGGCCTCAGGAAGTTGCTGAAGGTCGGGATTCTGGAACATCGCCCCAACCTGCTCCTTGATCTGGGACTCGATGATTTTGTCCATAGCGCCACCCAGGTTGGCCACGAGGATAATCAACCATACAGCCACCACCACAGTGAAGAAAAGAAGAAGCCCCCGGATCACCACATACGAGGATAGCCGCCGCAGGTTCTCCCACATAAGCATTCACCAGCTTCCTATGATAAAAAGAAGGGGCGTTGGGGCAACCCCAACGCCCCGCCTATTTGGGCCCAGCCTACCTTACGACCACGAACGTAGCGCTGGCGAAGGACGGGATGGCCACCACTTTGGAGGCCACCGCCACCTCGATCCGGGTGGCTCCAACGGGAAGCTTCGCGGTCTCCGCAGCAGGGATAGTGACGACGAAGAGCCCATCCTCCACCGGCTCCGCCCGGCCGGAGAGGACCAGGTTGCCCTCGGCATCGAAGAGGAGGTACGTGACAAACTCGATCTCCGCCAATGGATAGGGCAGATCCTTGTGAGTAACCTCCACCAGGAAGTCCCAAGGTTGGCCGATCCGGAGCACCGGAGCGGGAGCGCTGACCTCCACCTCCGCGATCTTGGGCTCGGCGAACACCAGCCACTTGTCCGCAGGATCAGCAAACTTCTCGAAGTTCTTAAGGATGACGATCTTCTCTACAGGCTTCACGGTGTCCACATACAGCGGGCCGTTGGCCACCCAGAGGTGCCCTCTGGCCTCGTACCAGGCCTTGAGGTTCTTGTAGCGGGCAATGGCCTCTTCCTTGGTCACTTCCTGGCCGAGCCCTTTCTCATAGGGGATGTAGCCGGTGGCGATGTTCTCCTCAAGGTACTTGGTGAGGATGGCCAAGCT
>CAZZKZ010000085.1:0-5046 GCA_964654915.1 Hadarchaeota archaeon (SeqCode) | reverse complement strand
CGATGATAGGAAGGGACGCCGGGGAGGTTGCGGGGGTTGGGAGGATCGGGGTTGAGGTCGCGGGGGCCGGTGAGCTGGGGAGGATGATTGATGAGGCGAGGCCGGATGTTCTGGTCGATTTCACGGTGGCGGAGGCGGCCGTCGAGAATATGAGGGCGGCGGCCGGAAGGGGCGTGCAGGTTGTTGTCGGGACTACGGGCTTCACGGCGGAGCAGATGGAGGAGATGAGGAGGATTGTGGATGGGTCGGGGATAACGGCGGTCATCTCACCGAACATGGCGGTCGGGGTCAACGTGCTCTTCGAGCTCGTGGAGAGGGCAGCGAGGCTGCTCGGGCCGGCGTACTCGGCGGAGGTCATCGAGATTCACCATGAGGGAAAGCTGGACTCACCGAGCGGGACGGCGCTGCGCATAGCCGAGATCCTGTCGAGGGAGATGGGCGGGCTGGAGGTGATTGCCGGAAGGAGGGCGAACGAGAGGAGGAGGGGGGTATACGTTCACTCGCTGAGGCTCGGAGACGTTGTGGGCGAGCACACGGTTGTTTTCGCGGGGGGCGGGGAGAGGATCGAGATAACGCACAGGGCGCACGGAAGGGAGGCCTTCGCGTCCGGGGTTCTGAGGGCCATCAGGTATGTCTTCGAGCACAGGGGGATGGGGAGGATCTGCGACATGCGGGACGTGCTAGGCCTGAGGTGACTGCTTCCTGCTCGTCCCGTGGTAGGGGCAGTTTATTCCCTTCCGGCAGAACCTGCACTTCTCCGGGGGAGGAGGCTGCGGAAGGGGCTTTATCATCCGGCCGTACTTTCTTCGCGGCACCGGATTTCACGGTGCAATCCGGGAATTTAACTGTTTTCTCTCGCGGGTGGCGGGAGAGGTAAGAATTGACGGCGTACCGATCGGCTGGCATCTGTGCGGTGCTGCACACGTGCACAACGTGTAGCCGAGAGACCGCGAAGGGCTTAACAGAGTGGAAAGCAAGAAGAATGCTTATATATCAATCGGCGGCAAAAAGATAGGACAACATGGCGATGACGATTACCGAGAAGATTCTGGCCAAGGCGGCGGGGAAGAGGGAAGTCTCACCCGGCGAGATCGTCGATGCCAAGGTTGACTTTGCAATGATGCACGACCTCACCGGCCCGCTGGCCGTCGAGAGCTTCGAGAAGATAGGCGCGGAGAAGGTCTGGGACCCGTCGAGGCTCGTGATAACCTTTGACCACCAGACGCCCGCCAGCTCCATAGACGCCGCCAAGAACCACATCCTGCTCAGGGAGTTCGCGAGGAAGCACGGGATCGTCCACTTCTACGACATGTTCGAAGGGATATGTCATCAGGTGCTGCCGGAGAAGGGGTTTGCCCTGCCGGGGAAGGTCGTGATCGGTGCCGACTCCCACACGGTGACCTACGGTGCGCTCGGGTGCTTCGCGACCGGCGTCGGGTCAACCGACATGGCGGCCATACTCGCGACCGGCAAGACCTGGCTAAGGATTCCGGAGAGCGTCAGGGTGACGGTGGAGGGGATCCTGAAGCCCCCGGTCATGTCCAAGGACCTCATACTCCACATAATCGGAGACTTCGGGATGGACGGTGCGACCTACCGGGCCGTCGAGTTCACGGGCGAGTGCATATCGGAGATGAGCGTTGACAGCAGGCTGACGATCTGTAACATGGTCGTGGAGATGGGGGCCAAGAACGGGATAATCGAGCCGGACAGGAAGACGCTCGACTGGCTTGGGGGAAGGGCGAGGGAAAGCTTCGAGGTCGTCAGGAGCGACCCGGATGCGGAGTACGCTGAGGAGAGGACGTACGATGCCTGCGGGCTGGAGCCGCAGGTAGCCTGCCCCCACTCGGTCGACAACGTCAAGAGCGTCCGCGAGGTCGAGGGGAAGGAGATCGACCAGGCATTCATAGGCACATGCACCAACGGGCGCCTCGAGGATCTGGAGATGGCCGCGCGGATGGTCAAGGGCAAGAAGGTGAGCAGGAATGTCAGGTTTATCGTCGTGCCCGCCTCGGCGGAGGTCTACCGGAAGGCCCTTGACTCGGGAATCCTCAAGATTCTCGTGGACGCCGGGGCGCTCGTGGAGTCGCCCGGCTGCGGGGCGTGCATGGGCTGTCACATCGGGGTTATCGGTCCGGGCGAGGTCAGCATCTCCGCCTCAAACAGGAACTTCCGTGGCAGGCAGGGTAGCCCTGATTCCGAGGTCTACCTGGCCTCGCCGGCCACCGTGGCGGCCTCGGCGATAGAGGGAAGGATCGCGGATCCGAGGGATCACTATGCATAGGGCTTGGGTTTACGGGGATCACGTAAGCACGGACGACATAATCGCCGGGAGATATCTGGCGAAGCACGACCCGGCCGAGTGGGGCCGGCACGCGATGGAGAACATAGACCCCGAGTTCTCGAAGAGGGTCAGCCAGGGAGACGTGATAGTCGCGGGGAAGAACTTCGGCTGCGGCTCCAGCAGGGAGCAGGCACCGATCGCCCTGAAGGCCGCAGGCGTCTCGGCCGTCGTGGCGGAATCGTTCGCCAGGATATTCTACAGGAACGCCATCAACCAGGGGCTCCCCGTCCTCACCTGCCCGGGCGTGAGCAAAAAGTTCAAAAGCGGGGACGAGGTTGAGGTGAATCTGAAAGAGGGATGGATAAAGAACGTGAGGACCGGGGAGAAAATCGCGGTGCAGCCGCTTCCCGACTTCATCCTAGACATCCTGAACGCCGGAGGTCTTATTCCCTACCTGAGGGAGAAGATGGGGGTGAAGAAGTGAGGGGTGTGGACTTTGAGGCCCTCGAGAGGAAAAGGCGCGAACTCGTGGACTGGGTGAGGAGCCTCTCGTCTCTTGAGTTCAACCCGGAGGCGTGGGAGAAGATAAGAGAGCGGGTTTACACAACCGTTCCTCTCAAGACTGACGTTGTCATAGACGACTCGACCCTGAGGGAGGGCGTCCAGATGGCCGGGCTGCTCAGCCCACACCCGTCCGACGCCTGCAAGATCGCGTGCATGCTGAGGGATATCGGTGTCGAGAGGATAGAGGTCATGATGTACACGAAGCCGGATCAGGACGGTATAAAGCTGATGAGAGATGAAGGGTTGGGCGAAATGCTGGCGGGGTGGTGCAGGGCCGACCCTGCGGACGTTGACATGGCGAGGAAGCTGGACCTCAGGCAGGTCGGGATCTCCCATCCAGTTTCCTACCTCCACTTCGAGAAGTGGGCGGAGGTGCCGCTCTCGACGCTTATCGAGAGGGTGACGAAGGCCGTCGAGTATGCCCACGACCACGGGATGACAGTCTTCGTCCACGGCGAGGACAGCACGAGGGCAGACTGGGACTTTGAAAGGGCGTTCATAAACGCCGTCGCGGAGGCCGGGGCCGTTACTTACAGGATATGCGACACGGTCGGGTGCGGGATATCCGATCCGAATGTCCCACCGCCGCAGGGCATCCCGATGAAGATCAGAAAGATCAGGGAGGAGACCAAGATAAAGTACGTCGAAATCCACGCGCACGATGACCTCGGGAACGCCGTGGAGAACACGATGGCGGCGATAAGGGCGGCCGACGGACTCTACGACAGGGTGTACGCGAGCACGACATTCCTCGGGGTCGGAGAGAGGTCCGGAAACGCGGAGACGGAAAAGATCATAATGAACTGCTACATGCACCACGGGATTAAGAAATGGAACACGACCCTCTTCAGGGAACTCGCCCTCTTCCTGTCGTCTGCCATAGGGTTCAACCTGCCGATAAACAAGGCGATGGTCGGGGACGCGGCCTTCTCCCACGAGTCCGGGATCCACCTGCACGGCATCAGAATAATGCCGTTGACCTACGAGATCTTCCCGCCGGAGCTGGTCGGGCAGGAGAGGGTGATCGTGATCGGGAGGAGGTCCGGGAAGCACGGGATAAAGCTCAAGCTCGAGCAGATTCTCAAGCAGCCCGTTGACGACAACGATCCGAGGCTGGCGCAGCTTGTCGAGATCATCAGGAAAAAGTTCGTGGAGGGGAGGCGCAGGTTCCCGCTGAGGGATGATGAGTTCAGGGCGCTCGCTCACAGGGTCGGGTTCCCGGTTGAGTGAGGCCGGGCCATGCGCAGGGTCACCCTCATACCAGGGGACGGGGTCGGTCCGGAAGTGATTGAGGCGGCCAAGAGATGTGTGGAAGCCACCGGGGTGAAAATAGATTGGGAGGTCGTGCACGCGGGAGCCGAGGTAGAGAGCAGGCTCGGAACACCTCTGCCGGAGGAGGTCCTCGAGTCGATAAGGAGAAACGGGGTTGCCCTGAAGGGTCCGATAACCACGCCGGTCGGCGAGGGCTTCAGAAGCGTGAACGTGGCGATAAGGCAGGCGCTCGACCTCTACGCCTGCGTGAGGCCGTGCAGGCTCTACCAAGGCATCAGGTCCCCCTTCCAGAATGTTGACCTCGTCGTGATCAGGGAGAACACGGAGGACCTTTACGCCGGGATAGAGTTTCAGGAGGGGGCGAGGGAGACCTCCGATTTCCTGAGAATCATGCGGGAGAACTTCGGGGTCAGGATAAGGGAGGACTCGGGGATATCCCTCAAGACGATATCAAGGTTCTGCTCCGAGCGGATAGTCAGGTTCGCCTTCAACTACGCGAGGAAAATGGGAAGGAGGAAGGTCACGGCCGTCCACAAGGCCAACATCCTGAAGTTCTCCGACGGTCTCTTCCTCAGCGTGGCCAAAAAAGTCGCGCAGGAGTTCCCGGATATAGAGTTCGAGGACAGGATAGTCGACAACATGTGCATGCAGCTCGTACAGAAGCCGCAGCTCTATGACGTGATAGTTGCTCCCAACCTTTACGGGGACATCATCTCGGATCTCTGCGCGGGGCTGATCGGGGGACTTGGAATGGCCCCCGGCGCGAACATCGGGGACAAGTACGCCGTCTTCGAGCCCACGCACGGTTCGGCCCCCAAGAATGCTGGAAAGAACAGGGTCAACCCGACCGACTCCATACTCTCCGCCGCCACGCTCACTGACGCATTCGGCAGTGCGGGGGGCGGAAGCATACTTCTTCACCGTCG
>CAZZKZ010000084.1:0-1669 GCA_964654915.1 Hadarchaeota archaeon (SeqCode) | reverse complement strand
CACGTGATGGGGGAATGAAGGGGAGTATATCTCGGCAAACTTTTCGGCCCCCAGCTGCTCTATCATGTGCTCAACGGCTATCCTGCCGACGTATCCCATCCCCGGAAGGCCCTCCACCAGAATCGGGTTGCGGAATTTTTTCCTGACCAGGAGCCTTATCACCGTTTCGCGCACTCCTCCACCTCCTTCCTAAGCATCCTCCTGTACTTCCCGTAAGGATCCAGCGGTGAGAATCTGGGTGGATGGGGAGACGACGTGGCGGCCCCGCATGACGGGCACCTCTCCTTTAGGGTGTATATGTTGCAGGACTTGCACTTCATGATTCTCATTTTTCCCTCCTCACAAACTCCCCGCTTCCGCCTGCCTTCTTTATTGTCTCGAGAGCCACGTCGGCTGCCTGCTTCATCACCGACTCCGCGATCTTGTAGGATGGTGCGGTCACGTCTATCCTGTAGCGCGGCGGGCTCTCCGCATATATCTCCACATTTGCCTCCCCCTTGACAGAATCTCTGGCTGCCAACAGAGCCTCCCTTATTGCCTCCACGCCTTCTGGGTGGTGGGATGATAGGATCAATATGCCGGATATCTTGTAGACCGGCACCTCTATGTTCTCCTTCGCCAGCTTCGCCAGAACCTTTATCCACTTCTTGTCCTCGATTATCCCGTCGAAAGCCCGCTCATCCTTCGCTATCGCCTCAAACGCGCCGTACAGGTCCCCGAACTTTTCCTGAAGCTTGAACCCGACCTCCTCATAGGCCTCGTCTATCGTTTTTTTCATTTTACTCGCTGCCAGCTCCAGCAGCTTCTCGGCCCTCTGCTCCAGCTTCACGCGCTCGACCTTCCACCTCTTCTCGCTTTCCTTGACCCTGCGCAGGGACAGGTCAATCGAGCCACGCGATGGATCGACCGAGAGAACCCTGCAGACAACCTTCTGCCCCTCCCTCACGTAGTCCCTTATGTTCTTAATCCATCCGGAGGCGACCTCGGAAAGGTGAATCATTCCCTCCTTCCCTTCGTACTCGTCCAGCGTCACATAGGCTGCCTGGGGGAAGACCTTTGTCACCGTGCATAGCACCAGCTCGTCAACCGAGGGCCAGGCCGAGCGCCTGCGGGGAGACATCAGCTCATCTCTCCGAGAATCACTCCCTTTATCTCAGCCTTTCCTCCCTTTGGAATAGCGAGCGTCTTCGCGCATGCTCTGCACTTGACGATCGTGCTTGCGTGGCTAAAGACCAGCTGCTCGAACCCGCACCCCGTGCACCTCACTCTCAGGAAAGTCGCCTTCCTCTTCCCCATCTCACTCACCTATCTGAACCTTCTTTGACCTGAAGCCCTCCCTGGGATGAGCTTTGCCGCATTCCGAGCACTTGAGCAGCCAGGCAAACCTCTTGGCAGTCTTGAAGAACTTTTTCTGCTCGGACCTAGGCTGGCTGCCATAGCCCTTGCTAATCCTTGCAAACTGCCTTTGCCCCCAGCTGAGGGATCTCGCCTTGTGCTTTTTTGCCTGCGAGACCGTGTGTTCCGTATGCTTCTTACAGTGGGGACAGTACGTCCTTATCTTCTTCGGCAGCTTCATGGTCTCCCTCAAACTATTCGTCATCGGAATAAAAACCCTGTTTCCGGGAGTTTGGCGGGACGATTCCGGCCAAGAAAACGGACCGGCGGGGCG
>CAZZKZ010000083.1:0-7208 GCA_964654915.1 Hadarchaeota archaeon (SeqCode) | reverse complement strand
CGCCCTCGCCCCTCACCGTCCCCCTCATCTTTCCAGCGAGAGGGGAGCGCGGCTCGTCCCAGAGGAAGCCCTTCGGCTCCCTCACTATCGCCCTGCCTAGGGCTACTCTCTGCCTCTGGCCCCCAGAAAGCTGGCCCGGTTTCCTATCCAGAAGCTGCTGAATCTCCAACAGCTGGGCAGCCTTCTTGACTCTGTGGTCTATCTCTTTTACGGAGTACCCCAGATTTCGCAGGCCGAACGCCATGTTGTCGTAAACAGACATGTGCGGGTAGAGAGCATAGTCTTGAAAGACCATCGCTATTCCCCTCTCCCTTATCGGTACATTGTTGACGCAGGTTTTCCCGAAGTATATCTTTCCGCTGTCCGGCTTCTCAAGTCCAGCGATTAGCCTGAGCACGGTTGTCTTTCCGCAGCCGCTAGGTCCGACTATGACCGCCAGCTCTTGGTCCGGGATGTGAAAAGAGACATCAGAAACTGCGGTGACCTCGCCGAATTTCTTTATCACGTGCTCTAGCCTTACCGAGACCATCGTTTAAAATGACGTTATTCACCGTTTTAAGCACTACTAGTGTGGGCATGGTTTTTATTTCTTTCGAGAGTCGGTCGAAATCGCTCTCAATCTTGTTTCCTTTATAAATCCCGTTTGCTACGGTTTTTCTGTGCCACAGAAAGCCAGCACGCGAATGGGTTTGGCGATAGCAGTGGCTGTTGCAACGGTACTCGGTATTATGGGTATCGGGTGGCAGGATCAGCAGGATCGACGGGTTTCGTCTCTAGAAATAGATTTCGAAGCAATCTCCGCGCCGAAGTTGTCCTGGGAAAATTTAGACGAAGAGGAACAACGGTTTCTGGACGAAGTTCAGAGGAGGTCCTTCCTGTACTTCTGGGAAAAGTCGCATCCTTACACTGGACTTGTTTACGACAGAGCAAGCAATCCGGAAGTATCAAGCATCGCTGCCACGGGTTTCGGGCTATCAGCGATATGCGTCGCCGAGCGCCAAGGATGGATTTCCCGTGATGAGGCCCGCGAACGTGTTTTAAAGATTCTGAGAAACTTTGATCCAAAAAATCCAAGGGTAGAGGGAAAGAACGGGTTTTTCTATCACTTCGTCAATTCGGGAACCGGACGCCGCGTCTGGATGAGTGAGGTTTCTCTGGTGGATACTGCCATCCTCGTCGCCGGTGCGCTTCACGCCGGTCAGCATTTCGGGGGGGAGGTTCAATATCTGGCTGATCGGATATACCGTGCCGTCCAGTGGGACTGGATGCTGCTTCAGAACGGTTGTCTCAGCATGGGGTGGACACCCGAGACGGGTTTTCTCGGCAGGGCCTCGGGTTACAGCGAATACATCCTAGCGTACATTCTCGCTCTCGGTTCTCCAACGCATCCGATCCCGGCCCAAAGCTGGGCGACTTGGGCAAGCACATACAGCTTCTACTCCTACGGGGGAATGAGGTTTCTGACTGCTGGCGGCAGAACAATGCTGGCCTATCTCTACCAGTTCCCGGCTTGCTGGTTGGACTTCAGAAACATTCACGATGGCTACGCGAACTACTGGCAGGAGGGGATCAAGGCTCTGAGGGCAAACCGGGAGTTCTGCCTTGAGGAGTCGGTCGCAAAGGGATGGCCGGAGGTCTGGGGATGGACTGCCTGCGACGGTCCGGAAGGATATCTCGGTTTCAGGGATACCTTTGACGGAACGGTTTCCCCGTCTGCCGTGGCCGCATCCATTCCCTACATTCCAGAACCCGCGATTTCGGACCTCGTCTCTTTCTACAGAACTTGGGGTGATAGGATCTGGGGATCTTACGGCTTCGTGAACGCCTTCAACCCCGCGCTGGGCTGGTTTGACGAGGATTACATCGGCATTGATCAGGGCAACACGGTTTTGATGATAGAGGCCTTCAGGAGCGGCTCCGTGTGGAGGGAGTTCATGAGAATATCTTACGTCAAGAACGGGATGAAAAAGGCGGGATTTGTAGAGGGGATGCACCCCGACAGCAATGGTTTCATAAAGAATTGGATAGTCATAGGTCCTTTCGGTGCTAGCGAGCTGGATGCCTTCACCACGGATTTCGTGGGCGAGAACTCCCTCACCTACTGGAGAGCCGGGATGGAGGTAGGGGGAAAGGTCTGGCAGGAGTACAATGCACCCTACGGAGATCCAGGATCCAGGTTCGTGGATCTTTGGCAGATTTTCAGAAAGGACGAGACAGGGGCCTATGCTTTTACTGTCATCCTCTCACCGGCGGAGAAAACTGTGGAGTTGGGAGTCGGGAGTGACGACTCGGTGAAGGTGTGGCTGAACGGATCGTTGGTTCTCGAAAACCACGTCGCTCGCTCAGCCCTGCCCGACCAAGACATCACCACGGTCAAGCTTGAGAGCGGCAAAAACACTTTGCTCGTCAAGGTCTGCAACAAAACCGGCGGCTGGGGATTCTACTTTAGGGTGGTTGAAAACAAGAAATAAAAAAGAAAAAGGCTCGAGCTCCCGGGGATGCTTTAGTTTCTATTCGAACACGATCCAGTCGATCCAGAGCGTGGCCTGTACAGGCCCCTCAAAGACGATGTTGAGCTGTCTGATATCGCGCAGGTTAAGTCCACTGGCCTGTCCCGTGAACTCGGAGAGCGATATCTCCACGACACTCCATTCGGTTTTCACCGTTCTCCTCACGATTCCGTTGTGGCTCGTCGTGGCTTCGTGCACCTCAGCATTTGTCTTTCTGTCGATGTTTTCCGGAGCCACTCCGAACAGCTCCATGGAAAGGTTTTCGATGGACTTGCCGTACTTCTGCATGACCAACTCGTCCCGTGACCCCGTGAAAACTGTTTTCGCGTTCTGGGAGTTCGAGAACTGGAGGGTGTCTTGAAGCTCCAGTTTTATGGTCATGCTTTTGCTGGCCTTCACCGCCATCTTCAGCTTTGAATATCCGCTCAGGTCGTATCCAGAGCCGATGCTTACAAGTATCGGGTTCTGCGAGAGATCACCGGTCTTCAGAAATGCCCAGTAGCCACTCCATCCACCCTGCGGAACGTCTACCGTCATCTGGATTGCTTTCCCTCCTTTGACTTCCACGAAGCTGCAGTGCTGGTCTCCCGGGTCCGGTGGATAACCGCCCATCGTGCCAACGCTCGTGCCTAGGTTGGTTCCAAGTTCACCGTCATCAAAGTCATCAAAACGTAGCACGCCGGTCGCTGGTATCTCTATTCCCTCCTCTCCACCTCTGCGAAGGAAGAGGAAGGCCGCCAAGATCAAGACGACGATGACAACCACAATCCCTAGGAGCCCCTTGGAACTCTTCAGTTTCTCCGCTTCTGACATTGTCTCCGGAAAAGAATTGAGATTTCGTCCAATATATACCCGCGATTAAAAATTTTAAATTTTTAAAATTTTCGCGTTTTTTACGCTTCTTTAAGTCAAATCTTTTCGCGAAAAACAATTTATTTTCCGCGGTAGATTTTCAGAGCGATGCCCGTGGTGAAGCGGTCCATGGCAATACTGCTATGTATGGCGGGGGGTCTCGCCGGAGTTCTTATCCTTGTTCATCAGACGGGACAGCGATATCTGATTCACATCTACGATCCGCTGGGTGACGATTATGGTCCGGGCACGTACACTTATCCGGTTGACTACACCTTTAGACTCGAGAACTTCGGCAAAAGGGAGACATTTGACATCGTGGAGTTCAAAGTCTACCAAAGGAACGGCAATGTGGTGTTTGAATACAGGCTCGCTCAGCCAATAGTCGACCCTTGGGCCAGTCCCCTCAAGGCCTACTCGATAAGTCTCCAAGCAGTCGACATCTACATAGACAACGGAAGAGAGGGCGGGTATGTAGACACGGTTTTTGACAAGACGGTGCCCGGCAACCTTGTAATGAATCCCGAGGGCCGGATAAACGCCACAATATCTCCCGATTCCGCTTGGGAGTATGCGGTCAGGGCACACGGGTGGGGCGTGAACATCTTTCTGAACTCGACCGGCGAGAACGGCGGGAAGATAACCGCCGGCTCGATCGAGGTTGAAAAGGAGAAGGGAATAATAAGGGTGCTGGTCCCGACCCGGATAGTCGGGAAGCCGGACTCCAAGTGGAGAATCGTCACCTACATGTTCAGCATAGATTACGGGAATGCCAGGGTTGTCGACTCACACGCCTCAGGCTGGAACTTTGGGGGAGGCAGGGACGGCAATTCTGACCCAAACATAATAGACCTCTTGGTGCCGGAGGGTATGACGCAGGAAGAGATTCTAAACTTCGAAGACGGACCGGTCGTTCTTCCCGGAATCCGGCTCGATTCTAGAACATACCGGAGCCGGCAGGGGGAGGGAGGCGTGAAACCGGTCAGCACGGCCATGAGTCCGGACGAGATCCCGCCCATGGAGAACATCCTGAACGAGATCGTGAGAAGGGGGGTGATGTACTTCTGGGACATGGCCGACAACAGCACGGGACTCGTTCGCGACACCACGAAGTATCCGAATGACGAGTTCCCGGCCAGCGCCGCGGCAACCGGGTTCGGCCTGACCTCTATCGTGATCGGGGCTCACAGGGGCTGGCTGGACAACCAAGCGGTCTACGACCGTGTCCTGAAAACCCTCAGGAGCCTTCGGGATGTTGTCGCACAGCAAAATGGCTTCTTCTATCACTTTGTCAGGATGTCGACAGGCGAGAGGTGGGAGCCGGCCAAGCTGGGAAAGCCCGGCGAGCCGTCCGAGCTGTCCACGATAGACACGGCGCTCCTCCTTGCCGGGGTGCTTACGGCCGGAGAGTACTACAAGGGCACGGAGGTCGAGACGCTGGCGAAGGAGATTTACGAGCGGGTGGACTGGAGATGGATGCTTGCCGATGACAACACGATATACCACGGCTGGACCCCGGAGAGGGGATTCCTGCCCCACAAGTGGGAGTACTACTCTGAGGCGATGGTTCTGTATCTGCTGGCCATCGGATCTCCAACCCACCCGGCACCGCCCAGCAGCTGGGACGCCTGGGAGAGACCCCTCGCAAACATAGGGACCAAGAGGATGTACATAATGTCCCCGCCCGAGAGCCTCTTCACGTATCAGTATTCCCACGCCTGGGTTGACTTCAGGAACAAGCACGACAGGTACGCCGACTACTGGCAGAACTCCATAAACGCGATCTACAACAACAGGAACTTCGTGATCTGGGTTGCCATTAACAATCCTGGAAGATATCAGGCCTTCGGTGAGGACATATGGGGGCTGACGGCCGGAGACGCCCCATGCGCCAGAACCGGCTACAAAAACTATGGAGCATACCTCGGCGGCTACGACGGGACCGTTCATCCGTACGGAATGGTGGCCTCACTTCCGTTCACGCCGGAGCTCTCCATGCGCGGGATAAGGGCTCTGCTGGAGAGGTACGGCAGGGAGATCTGGAGAGAGTACGGGTTCACCAGCGGGTTCAACCCGGATATCGACTGGTACTCCCGCGACTACACGGGCATAGATGTTGGAATTCAGGTTCTCATGGTTCAGAATTATCTGGACAACTTCGTCTGGGACACCTTCATGAGGAACCAATACATAAGGCGGGCAATGCAGCTAGTTGGATTCATGGAGGGACGTCTAGAGAATGAACGTGCCGTCACACCCGAATACGAGAGGGAGTACCTCAAGCCGGTGGAGCTGAAGGAGACGACGGCCGTCAGAGCCCCAGCGGTCGTGGTTGATGGCAGCCTCTCTGAGTGGACAAACGCGGTCTTCCAGTACGTCGGGCCGCAGGAGACGGTGCTGGGCTCGGTGAGGCCGGACATCGAGAACGTGAGCGGCAGGTTCTCCGCTATGTGGGACCAGAAGTTCCTGTATCTCGCCTGCGATGTCACGGACACCATTCTCGTGAGCAACATAGAACCGGACGACATCCACAGCCTCTACCGCACGGACAGCGTGGAGTTCTACATCCAGCCGGACAGGTTCGTCCCGGGAGGCGCGGGCATCTTCAAGATTGCGGTCATACCGTTTGACACCAAGGGAAGGCCGCAGGCCTGCAGGCACGAGGATGCGAATCCTGGACCGATATCAATGGTGGCCCCGGATGTAAAGCTAGCATCCAGTAGGACCCGGACCGGCTACACAATAGAAATCGCGATCCCGTGGAAGTATCTTGGGATAGAACCATCCGAGGGTGTGAAGGTAGGACTCAACTTCACGATTCAGAACACCTACATTGCTGACGCAGCTCCGGGAGAATACGTGCGAACTGCAATGCTTTCTTGGGTGAGGGTTCCGGTCGTCTGGGCCAGACCGTCGACTTGGGGGGTGCTGACGCTAGCATAAGGGATAAAAGCCGCAGGAGGAGAGAAAAAATGATGCATCTTGACAGCAGAGGAGTGGGCCTGAAGGTAATCTTGGCGATTCTGGCCATTGTGATAATAGCGGTTGGAGCAGTAATGCTGATTCCCAAGGGTGGGGAGGGCACCAAATCGGTGGTGGTCTATCACTACTGGACGGCTGGGGCAGACAGGCAGGCGGTTGGGGTCCTTTCACAGATGTTTGAAAACTGGACGGGGATAAAGCCGAAGATGAACGCTTTCACCGGCTACCAAGACAAGCTCAATCTTGTCATAGACACCAGCCCGCCGGATGTGGCGGCTCACTGGTTCAACTACTTCTACATGACCTATGCGAGACGCGGATCCCTCGCCGATCTGACGCAGTTCTGGCAGGCCAACGGGCTTGACTCGGTTTTCCCGGAGAAGGTGATCAGGCTGATAGAGGTCGACGGCAAAAAGTACGGGGTGCCGCTTGACATTCACTGGGAGGGCGGGGTCGTAATCTACAATCTCCGCGTTCTGAGGGACAAGGGACTGAATGTTCCATCCACATGGGAGGAGTTCGAGAACCTGGTGGAGGCCCTGAGGGCGGCCGGAATGGAGCACCCGATCGCGATGGGGTTCAAGGATGCCTGGCCGAGGGACATGGTCTTCACGGCTCTTCTGGCTTCGGTCGGCGGCGCAGATTTCTACCAGGGGCTGGCCAAGGGGGAGAACAGCTGGACGGATGCCCCGGTGCAGCAGGCCTTCGAGATATACAGGCAGTGGTGCGAGAAGGGATACTTTGACCCATCTGCACCCGGGCTTGACTGGCAGGAGGCCCTCAGCACCCTCATCCACGGGGAAACCGCGATATACTTCATGGGCGACCGGGCCTGCGCGGCCCCGGCCCAGCTCGGCTGGGGGG
>CAZZKZ010000082.1:0-3177 GCA_964654915.1 Hadarchaeota archaeon (SeqCode) | reverse complement strand
GCAGGCCGGGGAGGGGTGCGGGAAGGCTTGCCGGGCCCCCGTGCAGGGTTGAGGCGGGCGAGGGGGGGGTGATTCTGAGGCTGGAGGGTCTCGGGGAGGACGACGTGGGGAGAAGGCTGATTGACAGGCTCGTTGCAGATGTCGAGAGGGCGCTGGCCGGGGAGACGGTCGCCGGAGAGGGGGGAGTTGTGAGGACGAGCGGACCTAAGGAGCACCCCTTCAGAGAGGATCCGTTCAAGCTGGCGAAGGAGATGGGGTGGGTGAAGGACTTCCCCGGGAGGGGCCAGTGGATATACGGCCCGCAGTACGCCGATCTCCTCGTGGCGATTGAGGAGCTGATCGTGGAGAGGGTCGCCAGGCCGCTGGGCTTCAGGGAGGTTCTGCTGCCGAAGCTCATACCGCTCGAGGTCATGATGAGGATGCCCGGCTACCTCGACGGTGTCCCCGAGGGGATGTATTACGTCTGCTATCCGCCGAGGGATCCGGAGGCCTTCGCCGAGTTCAGGCAGAAGGTCAGGCTGAAGAAGGAGATCGACGTCGAGGGGCTGAGATCGACGGTGAGGGGGCCGGCATACGTGCTTGCGCCGGCGCAGTGCGAGCCGTTCTACCAGCAGTTCTACGGACAGACGGTCAGGCTCGAGGATCTCCCGGTCAAGCAGTTCGACAGGAGCGGCTGGACTTACAGGTGGGAGGGAGGGGGGGTCGAGGGACTTCTGAGGGTCCAGGAGTTCAGGAGGATCGAGTTTGTGATGCTGGGGTCGCCGGAGGACGTGAGCAGACTGAGGGATGAGGTTCTCGAAAGGGGAATCGAGCTTGCTGACGAGCTGGGGATGGAGTGGCGGGTCAGGGTCGCGACGCCGTTCTACATGCGCGAGGGTGAGGCGGAGGAGGGGGTCGCGACGTACGATCTGGAGGTGCTGCTGCCGTACAGCGGGGAGTGGCTGGAAATTGGGTCCTACAATGTGCACCGGGACAAATTTGCCAAAAGCTTTAGAATAAAAGAGGCGAAGGATAGGGAGGTGTGGACGGGATGCTGCGGCTTCGGAACGAACAGGTGGGTGCTTGGCTTTTTAGCCCAGCACGGGATGGAGAAGGAGAGGTGGCCGGAGATAGTGAGGGAAAGAATGAGGTGGTGAGATGACAGAGGTTGCGGAAAAGAAGAGGGTCAAGAGCTGGAAGGAGAAGACATGGTACGAGGTTGTTGCACCCTCCATGTTCGGGGGTGCAAAGGTTGGTGAGACTCCGGCCACTGACCCGGCGCATCTCATCGGGAGGGTTTTTGAAACTACACTCGGAGATCTCATCAACGATCCGGCGAAGTCGTACATCAAGCTCTACCTGCAGGTGACGAGGGTTGACGGGACCAAGGCCTTCACCGAGTTCAAGGGGCATGAGATGGTCAAGGACTATGTGAGGAGCCTCGTGAGGAGGAGAAGCAGGAAGGTGGAGGACATAACCCCCGTTCAGACGATGGACGGATATCAGATGAGGGTGACCTCGATGGCCATCACTGTCGGGAGGACGAAGAGCTCGAAGATTTCGGACATGAGAAAGATAATCAGAGAGATCGTCCAGAAGAGGGCGTCGGAGAGAACATTCGACCAGTTTGTCCATGAGATGGTTCTGGGGAAGCTCACGACCGACATATTCAAGGCCATAAAGGTCATTCACCCCGTGCGCAGGGTTGAGGTCTACAAGAGCAAGATTCTGAAGAGGCCGGCTCCGGCTTAAGGGAAAGAGATGGCGAGGCTGTTTGGAACCTCGGGGATAAGGGGGGTCTTCGGGAAGGAGATCGGACCGGAGATGTTTATAGGAATAGGACGGTCACTGGCGACCTTTCTGGGCGGCGGGGAGGTCGTCGTTGCCAGGGATCCGAGGACATCCGGTGAGCTAATGGCCGGGGCGCTGATGGCGGGGCTCATGAGCGCGGGCTGCCGGGCGGTCGACGGTGGGGTTGCGCCGACACCGGCCCTTGCGCTCTCCGTGAGGCTGCTGGGGAAGGACGCGGGGGCGATGATCACGGCGTCGCACAATCCGCCGGAGTACAACGGGGTCAAGTTCTGGGATGAGCGCGGCATGGCGTACACACCTGAAAAGGAGGAGGAGATCGAGAGGCTGTACTTTGGGAGAGAGTGGAGGGAGACCGAATGGAAATCTGTCGGTGGGGTAAGCAGGGCGGATGTCAACCGGGCTTACATGCGGGAAATTGAGCGGAGGTTTGAGATCGGGAGACGATTCAGGGTCGTTGTGGACTGCGGGAACGGGGCTGGAGCAGCGGTCACTCCGGTTCTCCTGAGGAGGCTTGGCTGCGACGTGATTGGAATTAACTGCCAGATGGACGGGAGGTTCCCCGGGAGGGGGCTCGAACCGAGCGAGGAGAATCTGTCGGATCTTGGTAGAATAGTTAGGGAAGTTGGGGCGGATCTCGGGGTGGCCCACGACGGGGATGCGGACAGGGTGGCGGTCGTTGACGAGAGGGGGAGGTTTGTGAGCGGCGACAGACTGGTGGCCCTGCTGGCCGGGTGGATCGCCGGCAGGGGAGGGAAAATCGTGACAACAGTTGACGCCTCCATGGTCGTGGACGAGGTTGCCGGGAGGGCCGGGGCGGAGGTCGTCAGGACGAGGGTCGGGGATGTGAGCGTCGCCTGCGAGGTTGAGAGGGCTGGCGCCGTCTTCGGCGGCGAACCCAGCGGGGCGATGATCTTCCCAGATGTTCACCTTGCGCCCGACGGGCCGCTCGGGGCCGTGAAGGTTCTGAAAATGCTCGAGGAGGTCGGGCGTCCGATGTCAGAGCTCGTCGACGGACTGCCGAGCTACGCGGTGGTCAGGAAAAAGGTGGCCTGTCCCAGGCAGGTGATGGAGGCCGTGATGAGGACCGTGGCGGACAGGTTGCCGGGTCTGCTCCGCGCGTCCAATGTGCTGGAGATTGATGGGGTGAGGGTCGAGACCGACCGCGGCTGGGTTCTCGTGAGGCCGTCAGGGACCGAGCCCTACATAAGGGTGACGGCGGAGGGGAGGGATTCAGAGACGGCGGCGGATCTGGCCGAAAGAGCCGTTGAGCTTGTGGAGGGCGCCCGGGGCGGGCTTTTATAGCGAACCGCGGCATTTGATTGCTGGAAGAATGAAGGCGGGTGTTCTGGCCGCCGGGCCGGGGGAGCGGCTGTGTCCGCGCGCCTC
>CAZZKZ010000081.1:0-10270 GCA_964654915.1 Hadarchaeota archaeon (SeqCode) | reverse complement strand
GTCGGGGCCAGACCCGTCTCGCTCGTCGACTACGTTGCCATCAACCCGAGGAACCTCCCGAAGGAGGGCGTTCTGAGGGCCCTGAGTAGGGGTTTTGGTAGGTGCCTTTCGCTGCTGAAGAGGCTCGGTGTTAGGATGGTCTTCGCCGGCGGTGAGACGGCCGAGCTCCCCGACCAGATATTGACGCTGGACGTCTCCGGGGCGGCCGTTGGATCGGTAGAGATAGAGCGGGCGGTCAGCGGTGAGAAGATCGCCGAGGGCGACCTCATCATCGGGCTGAGGAGCGGCGGGCGGGCCAAGTTCGAGAGGAGGGAGAACAGCGGCATAATGTGCAACGGCATAACTCTGGCAAGGCACTGCCTGATGAAGCCGGAGTACGAGAGAAAGCATCCGCAGATAGGGCACGGATACTACGGGAGATTTTCATTCGACGACTATCTGGATGAGCTCGGGATGACGGTCGGCGAGGCGATTCTCTCCCCGACCAGAATTTTCGCCCCGGTCATTCTCGAGATTTTGGAAAAATGCAGCGGGGTGACGGGCCTCGTCCACAACACGGGAGGGGGAATGACGAAGTGTCTCCGGCTCGGCAGAAACATAACTTACGTGAAGGACTCGCTGCCGGAGCCTGACCCGATATTCAGGCTCATCCAGAGGGAGGGAAGGATCAGCTGGCGGGAGATGTTTGAGGTCTTTAACGTGGGAATCGGTTTCGAGGTCCTCGTCAGGCCGGAGGAGGCGGAGGAAGTGGTTTCAATCGCGGCGAGGTTCGGAATCGAGGCAGCCGTGATCGGAAGATGCAAGCGGAGCCGGAAGGGAAACAGGGTGATTATTAAAAGCGAGTTCGGAAAGTTTGAGTACGGATAGCCTTGAGGAAGTTCAGAGCCAGAGTCGAGGTCAGGCTGAAGCGCGGTTACCTCGACCCGGAGGGCAGGAGCGCGGAGAGAGCCCTGATTGACCTAGGCTTTCGGGTTTCCGGTGTTAGAACGGCGAAGGTCTACGAGTTCGAGGTTCTCGCGGGCTCCAGGGAGGAGGCCGAGCGGAAGGTTGAGGAGATGTGCAGGAAGCTTCTCTCCAACCCGGTCAAGGACGATTACATCTTTGAGGTGAAGGAGGCGGATGGCTGACCTTTACGTGCGGAGGGAGGACCTTCCAGTTGAGGTTTTCGAGGTCAGAATTTTGGAGGCGGGGGACGATGATCTCCTCCGCGTCAGCCGCGAACTCGGCCTTGCCCTGAATCTGCAGGAGATGAGGGCTTGCAGGGACCACTTCCGCGGAGCCGGCAGAAATCCAAATGACATGGAGCTCCAGACGATCGGACAAACGTGGTCCGAGCATTGCTTTCACAAAACTTTCAAGGGAACCACGATTTTCAGGGGGAAGAGGTTCGGTCTCTTCAGGGACTTCATAAAGAAGGCGACCGAGGAGCTGAATCCCTTCTGGTGCGTGTCTGTCTTTGAGGATAACGCCGGCATAGTCGAGTTCGAAAAAGGCTACGGGATAGCGGTAAAGGTGGAGACGCACAACCACCCGTCCGCCGTTGAGCACTTCGGTGGCGCGGCAACTGGCGTCGGCGGGGTCATAAGGGATATCCTAGGGGTCTGGGCGGAGCCGATAGCGAACATAGACGTTCTTGGCTTCGGTCCTCTTGAAATGGACCACTCGGGCCTGCCGCCCGGGATAAAGCACCCGAGGTACATCTTCTCCGGCGTCGTTGCCGGGATAGGGAGTTATGGGAACAACATGGGCATCCCGACGGTGGCGGGCGCGATATGCTTCGATGAGAGTTATGTCGGGAACCCGGTCGTCTACTGCGGATGCGTTGGGCTGCTCCCCCTCTCCAGATACGTCAGGCGGACGAGGCCGGGGGACCTAGCCGTGCTCGCGGGCGGAAGGACAGGGCGCGACGGCATACACGGCGTAACGTTTGCGTCCGAGGAGCTCAGGGGGGACCTTGAGGCCCTCAGGACGGCCGTCCAGATTCCGGATCCGATAGAGGAGGAGAAGCTGAGGAGGGCCATACTGAGGATCCGAGATGAGGGTCTGGCCTCGGGGATAACGGATCTCGGGGGAGGGGGCCTGTCATGTGCGGCATCCGAGATGGCCAAGAGGTCCGGTTGCGGGGTCAAGGTCTGGCTGGACAGGGTGCCGCTGAAGCACGCGGGAATGGCTCCCTGGGAGATATGGATATCCGAGTCGCAGGAGAGGATGCTCCTGTCGGTTCCGCAGGAGAACGTTGAGAGGGTGCTCGGGATCTTCGAGGACGAGGAGGTCGAGGCAGTCCCGGTGGGCGTCTTCGGCGATGGCGGTTCCGTCGAGGTGTTCTGGAAGGACACAAGGATTCTTGACCTTGATCTAGGCTTCCTCTTCTCACCTCCTCTCCCGAAGAGGGTGGCGAGGGTCCGGCGCAGGAGGGAGCCGGAATCGGTAGCTGCCCGGGATCCGGGCCAGCTTCTCCTTAGGCTTCTCTCCTCCCCGAACATCTGCAGCAGGGAGGAGGTGATAAGGACTTACGATCACGAGGTTCAGGGGAGGAGCGTTCTCAAGCCCCTTCACGGGAGGCATGCCGGACCGAGCGACGCCGCGGTCCTGCGCCCCCTTCCGGACTCCTGGAAGGGCGTCGTCATCTCCTGTGGGATAAAGCCGAGGTACGGAAAGATAGACCCATACTGGATGGCGGCCTCGGCCATAGAGGAGGCGGTGAGAAACAACGTGGCCGTCGGTGGAAGGAGGGTAGCCCTGCTCGACAATTTCACATGGGGAAACCCGGAGAAGCCCGAGCAGCTCGGGGCCCTGCTGATGGCCTGCCGTGCCTGCTACGATTTCGCCAAGGCTTTCGGCACTCCGTTCATATCCGGCAAGGACAGCCTGTACAACGAGTCACCGCTGGGACCGGTCACCCCGACGCTGCTGATAACGGGCGTGGGAATAATACCCGACGTGAGAAAAACAGTTTCTCTGGAGCTGAAGAGGCCGGGCAACACCATTTACGTGGTCGGGCGCACGCGCGACGAGCTGGGCGGGTCGGAGCTTCTGGCAATCTTCGGCCGTCTGGGCTCCAGGGTCCCGAGGGTTCGGGCGAGGGAGTCGAGGAAAACGATCGAGTCCGTCCAGCGGGCGATCGACGCCGGGTGCGTGAGGGCCTGCCACGACGTTTCGGAAGGGGGAATAGCCGTGGCGTTGGCGGAGATGGTGATTTCTGGCGACCTCGGGCTGACGTGCGACCTTTCGGATGCGCCGTGCGAGGGCAGGCTGTCCGATATCTCGCTCCTGTTCTCCGAGTCAAACGGGAGGTTCCTGGTCGAGGTGGAGGGCGGAAGGGAGAGCGAGTTCGAGGGTCTGATGAGATCGGATTTTGCGAGGGTGGGAACGGTATCAAAGAGGAGAGTTCTGGAGATAAGGCGCGGAGGCAGGACGCTGGTCCGGCTGCCGTCCCGGAGGATGCGGTCGGCGTGGAAGGGCGGGCTGAGGCTGGGAGGATGAGGAAGGTTTGCATAGTCAGGGTCGGCGGAACAAACTGCGACATGGAGACGAGGCTTGCTCTCGAAGAGGTCGGCCTGCCTGCCGAGGTCGTTCACCTCCGCAAGCTTGACAGCGGGAGGCTCAGGGAGTACGGCGCCCTGGTCATTCCCGGCGGCTTCTCGTACGGTGATCACGTCAGGGCCGGCGCCGTCCTGGCTAAGCGCATGGTCTCCAGGCTGGCGCAGGATCTCGTGAGTTTCGTGGAGGACGGCTGTCCGATTCTGGGGATATGCAACGGTTTTCAGGTTCTCGTCGAGGGGGGCTTCCTCCCGGCCTTCGACGGGATGGGAAAGGAGGTGCAGGCGGCCCTGGCCGTCAACGATTCGGCCAGATACGAGTGCAGGTGGGTTCACCTCAGGGTCGAGAGGAGCAGATGCATCTTCACCAAGAAGATCGACAGGAAGGTTCTCTTCATCCCGGTGGCCCACGCCGAAGGGAAGTTCGTCTTTCCGTTGGACAGGGAGAGGGAGTATCTCAGGAGGCTCGTGCGCTCCGGGCAGCTTGTCCTGAGGTACTCTGACGAGAGGGGCAGGCCGGCCGGCGGGAGGTATCCGCTTAACCCGAACGGCTCCCTTTTCGACATCGCCGGAATCTGCGATCCGTCGGGCCTAGTTTTCGGCCTCATGCCGCACCCCGAGCGGGCCTTTTACAGGCTTCACAGACCTGACTGGACATCGGCCGAGAACGGGGAATGGGCCGACGGCAGGCTCATCTTCGAGTCGCTCGCCGAGTTCCTCCGCGGCAAGTAATAAATCCCCGGGAATAGAAGTCGCTTTCGGATGCCGCTTGATGTCAGAAGGGTGAGGCACGATTTCCCGATTCTGAGATCGGGTGTAATATACCTGGATAACGCGGCGAGCAGCCTAACTCCCGAACAGGTCGTCGGAAAGATGCTAGAGTTCTACCGGGAGTACAGGGCCAATGTCGAGCGCGGAGTTCACCGCCTGTCGGAGAGAGCGACGGAGGAGTTTCTCTCGGCCCGGGAGGAAGTTAGGAGGTTCATAAACGCCGGCAAGTGCGGTGAGGTGATTTTCACGAAGAACACGACGGAGGGGATAAACTTGGTTGCCGCCGGCCTGAGGTGGAGGAAGGGCGACAGGATAGTCACGACGATCGCCGAGCACCACTCAAATCTCATTCCCTGGCAGAGGGTTTCGAGGAGGTTCGGGGTGAGGGTGGAGGTTGTGAGGCCGGGAGCCGATGGGGAGTTCTCCGCCGCGGATTTCGAGCGAGCGATTGATGAGAAAACGAAACTGGTCGCGGTTTCCCACGTATCAAATGTTCTCGGTTGCCGTCTGCCGGTCGAGGAGATCGCGGAGATCGCCGGGGAGAAGGGAGCGAAGGTTCTCGTGGACGGGGCGCAGTCTGTTCCGAGGATGCCGGTCGATGTCGCGAAGATGGGTTGCGACTTTCTGGCCTTCTCCGGCCACAAGATGCTGGGCCCAACCGGCGTTGGTGTTCTGTATGTCAGGCGGGAGAGCTTCCACGAACTCGAGCCTCTCGTCATCGGCGGCGGAAGCATAGAAAGGGTTTCCAGCAGCGGCTACGAGCTGGCTCCTCCACCACACGCCTACGAGGGGGGAACACCACCGATCGCCGAGGTGATTGGGCTGGGCGTGGCCGTCAGATATCTAAGAAGGTGCGGGATGGCAAACGTTCTCTCGCACGAGAGGAAGCTTGTCGGGAGAATGTACCGGGCCCTATCGGAGATAGACTGGGTCGAGATTTACGGCCCGAGGGACCCGGGGAGGAGGTTCGGGATGGTTTCCTTCAACGTCGCGGGCCTCGATCCGAACGTGGTTGCGGTTGAGCTCGATAGGATGGCGATGATAGCCGTGAGGTCTGGCCATCACTGTGCGATGCCTCTTCACGTCGAGTTCCTACGGAGGCCCGAGGGGAGCGTGAGGGCGTCCGTCTACATCTACAACACGCGCGATGAGATCGACATGCTGGCAGAGTGTGTGAAAAGGATCGTCAGGAGACGCGTCGGGGCCAGCCGTCGCAGGAGACCGCCCGGCTGCCGGTCTTTTATCTGCTTGACCCAAGGTTGAAAGAGGGATCCGGTGAGGATAGAGAGGGAACGTTTGGAGAGATACAGGCACCTCAAGCGCGAGTTCAGGGAGGACAAATGCATAAATTTAAATCCCATTCAGAGGGGCGGTGTCCTGACTCCGGAGGCCCGCGAGGCCCTGCTGGAGTTCGGGGACGGCTACTCGACCTGCGACTGGTGTCCGCCCAAGACGGCTCGCCTGGACAAGATAGAGAGGCCGCCGATCGCCGACTTCTACGAGGATCTGGCGAAGTTCCTCGGGATGGATGTGGCAAGGGTTGTCACCCGCTGCAGGGAGGCCAAGTTCATAGCTTTCAGGATGCTCGGCGAGCCTGGCGACTACGTAGTCGTGGACAGCCTCGCGCACTACTCGACGTACATCGCGGCTGAACTCGCCAGGCTGAGGGTCAAGGAGGTCCCGAACAGCGGTCACCCGGAGTTCAGGGTTGATCTTGACGCCTACGCGGAGAAGACAGAGGAGGTCAGGAGGGAAACCGGGAAGCCTCCCGCCCTCGTCGTCCTAACGCACGTCGACTCCTACTACGGGAACATGAACGATGCGAGGCGCGTGGCGGAGATCGCCCACGAGCACGGGGTTCCTTTTCTCCTGAATGCGGCTTACACGGCGGGCGTGATGCCCGTTGACGGGAAGGAGCTTGGCGCGGACATAATCGTGAGCAGCGGGCACAAGTCGTGGGCGGCGAGCGCCCCGACCGGGATTCTGGCCATGACGAGCGAGATGGCGGAGAGAATACTGCGGCCCTCGAGCATAAAGGGGGACCTGAGCGAGAGGAGCTTCGGCGTAAAGGAGCTCGCTCTTCTGGGATGCACGGTGATGGGTGCGCCCCTCCTCTCCCTGATGGCCTCCTTCCCGCACGTGGTTAAGAGGGTTGAGAACTGGCCGGAGGAGGTCGAGAAGGCCAGATGGCTCGTCGGGCAGCTGGAGCGCATAGAGGGGACGAGGCAGCTTGGGGTTAGACCGAAGGAGCACACGCTGATTCACATAGAGTCGGAGGGCTTCTTCAGGGTGTCTCAGACGCACAGGCGCCGCGGGTTCTTCCTCTACGAGGAGCTGAGGGAGAGGGGGATAGTCGGGATCCAGCCTGGTCTGACCAAGCACTTCAAGCTCAACACGTACGGGCTACCGTGGGAGAAGGTCAGGACGGTGGCTGAGGCTTTCCTGGAGATCGCCAAGAGGCACAGGCTTTCGGTCGGCTAGACGGGCCTAGCTCTCCTTCTCGAACATCGACTTGTCGGCGCCGCAGACTGGACAGACCCAGTCCTCCGGAAGCTTTTCGAACGGCGTGCCCGGCGGAATCCCGTTCTCAGGATCTCCGGCTGCAGGGTCATACACGTAGCCGCAGACCGTGCAGACGTATTTTTGCATTTTCATCACTTTGACTTCCAGAGTCCATGAATATTGCAGTATTCGCGTGCCGTGATGTCTTGGTCGCCCACCGGAAAGACGGCCTCGGGAGCCTCTCCCGGTCTGAGGAACTTCCTGAGGCTCCCGTTTTTCGTGACAACCTCTATCCACTCTATGTAGTGCTTTTCCTCCATCGGGTGCGGTATCGAGCCGACCCTGACCCTAACACCGCCGGGAATCCTCTCGATCACCGGAACGTGCTTTTCCCTTCCAACGTCCTCTGTTTTTTCCTGCAGGAGCTCCATCGGCTGTCCGCAACAGACCAGCGTTCCAACGCCGGAGTGCAGAACGGTCACTATGTTGCCGCAGATCCTGCATCGATAAATCTGCCCCAGCTCGGTCATTCTAAAAAGATGTACTAGCCAGCATTTAAGTTTTTGGGCAGAGTTTTTGGACGAGAGTATGGAGAAGGTCGTTTGCCTCGTTTCAGGGGGGATAGACTCGCCGGTGGCCTGCGCCCTCGCCGCGCGGAGCTTCGAGGTAATCCCCCTACACTTTTGCATATACCCTCACACCACTAAAGAGAACCTGCTCCTCTCGATTGAGACGATGAGGAGGCTGAAGGAGAAGGTCGGTTTTGGCAGGGCGCTGATCTTCCCTTGGGCAAGAATCCTTTCGAAAATTTCCGGGGCCGGCGGGAAATACACCTGCGTCCTGTGCAAGATAGGCATGCTGAAGGCTGCGGAACTAGTCTGTGAGAGGGAGGGCGCTTCGGCGGTGGTCACGGGCGAGTCGCTCGGTCAGAAAGCCTCCCAGACCCTTCAGAACATGGCCGCGATATCAGCGGGTCTGAGGCTGCCGGTTCTGAGGCCGCTTCTCACAATGGACAAGCTGGAGGTTGAGAGGCTCTCGAAGGAGCTGGGGATCTGGCGGGATGAGCACACCGGGGAGTGCAGGTTCGTCCCGAGGCATCCGGTGACGAGGGCGAGGAGGGAGGTCATCGACGATCTTCGGATGAGGCTGAATCTGGATGCCGAGATAAAGGGCGAGATGGACAGGATTTTTGAAATCAGAGATTTTGACAGAGACGTGAAGGTCTTTTCCCTGCGCGTTTGAGATCCGGTGGAAAGTGGTGGGCCCGCTGGGATTCGAACCCAGGACCTCCCGGTTATCAGCCGAGCGCTCTGACCAGGCTAAGCTACGGGCCCACAATCAGATTTTTGCTTTTCGATTCATAAAAACTTATTAGCCAAATGTAAGGTAATCAGAGCATAGAGGATCATATCAACGAGATTGCAGAAAGATGACAAGTTTGCAGAAAATGAAATGGAAAGAAATATGAAAACACAAAAAACTCTCAGCCTGGCAGGGAGGAAACCCTGCACGAACCGGCCTATGGTCCGCCCGCGGCTCTCCTCTTCTGCCAGCACTCCCTGCAGTATACAGGTCTTCCCTCAGTCGGCCTGAAGGGAACCTCGCACTCCGCACCGCAGTCGGCGCAGACTGCCTTGTGCATCTGTCTCGGTCCCCTTCTTCCGAACCTTCCGTATGCCACTTTCCCTTTCTCCTAGAACCCAGCGAGAAACAGCTGGCAGCTGCCCCGGTCTTCCGGGTCAATCTCGCCGTGTTCTGTCCCTCACTTCGTGTTTCTCCTATATAAGGATGGCACCGCCCTTCCGGACCCTCTCAGCCCTTGACGAACTGCATGGTCATTCCACGCTGAATGCGGTCGGAGAAAATCGCATAGATGACCACAAGCGGGAGTATGGAGATGAAGATTCCGGCGGCGAAAACGCCGAAGTAGAGATAATTCGTGGTTCCGGCCGCGAACCTCGTGAGCATGAGCGGGAGGGTGAACATGTCAGGCGTCTTGAGCATGATGAGCCCGAGCAGGAACTCGTTCCATATCCAGATGACCTGCAGGATGACGATCGTAAAGAGGGCGGGTGCGGCCTGGGGGAGCATGATCTTCCAGTACGTCTGGAAGGGTGAGAGCCCGTCTATCTTGGCAGAGTCCTCCACCGCCCTCGGGATGGCGCTGAAGTAGGTCCACATCATCAGGATGGAGAACGGCATCGCTCCGGCCACGTACGGCAGGATGAGAGCCCAGTAGGTGTTGACTAGCCCAAGGTTCATCATCAGTCTGTACATGGCGACGATTGCCGGCCCCCCGACGAACATCCCGGCCATGAAGACGTAGAAGAACACCTTCCTACCGCGGAACTCCAGCCTCGAGAGCGAGTAGCCGGCCATCGGGGCTATGATCGCTATTATGGCCACGGCCATCCCCACGACTACTGCGCTGTTTATGAAGCCCCTCGCTATGCTCGCATTCGGCCAGTTCCACGCGTCGGGGTAGTTGGAGAAGACGGGGGACTTCGGCAGGGCGAGCGGATTTGCGTATACCTCCGTCCCTGTCTTCAGGGAGTTGATGAACAGCAGACCGATCGGGAAGAGGATCACCGCCGAGTAGCCGATGACGAAAAGATAGGTCAGAGCCCGTTTCACCCTTCTGGCGAGGGTTCTCTCCATTTTCATCACACCCTTATCCTCATCATCCTGAGCTGCACGGCCACGATCGCCAGGGAGATGAAGAAGCATGCCACGGCGATCGCGCAGGCGTACCCCCAGTAGCCGTACATCATCTCCTTCACGAGGTAGGTTGATGTTATGTGGACCTCGCTGGCCTCGGCCCCGGTCATAACCCAAAGCAGGTCAAAGGCCTTGAAGGTCCCCGATATGCACATGATGCTCGCCAGCATGAGCACCTTCTTTATGTGCGGGATCACGATGTAGCGTAGCGTCTGGAAGCCCGAGAGCCCGTCGACCTTGGCGGAGTCGAAAACCGCGGACGGTATGCTCTTGAGGGCCGCCATAAATATCACGACGTAGAGCCCGATGTATATCCAGTTGGTGGTGATAACGACGGAGAGGAGCGGCAGGTCGGCCAGCCAGTTCATCGGTTTCGCCCCGAAGATCTTCAGAAAGGCGTTCATCGCTCCGACGTTCAGGTCGTATATCATGTAGCGCCAGACCAGCGCGAGCGCCACCAGCGAGATTATGACCGGCAGGAATACAATGGTGGAGAAGACCCTCGCTCCCCTTATCTTCCCGTGCAGTATGAGAGCGATCACGAGCGCCACCGGCAGTTGGACGAAGATCGACTGTATTCCGATCACGAGGGTTCTTTCTAGGGCCCCGGCCGGGACACCCGCGGTTCCCCCGCCGAATATGCCACCCATGACCCCGCACAGGAGCCCGATTCTCACCCACATCCTCTCCCCGCCCTTCCCGGGCCCGCCGACGGCGGCCCCTGTCCCCCCACCCCCCGC
>CAZZKZ010000080.1:0-9774 GCA_964654915.1 Hadarchaeota archaeon (SeqCode) | reverse complement strand
CTCTTCCGAGCTGAGAGGCGTGAGTGCAGGACTTAAGATTCTTTGGCCGCAGGGTCCTCGAGGGTTCGAATCCCTCCCCCCGCACCAAGAGTTCTGAGGTATCGTCAGGGTTGCACGGCTTCCCTTTCCAGCCGCTCAACTAGTTCCATGACCTTGGCTTTTATAGCATCCCGCACCTTCCTCGCCCTGCTCAGCGGCATCTTGGCAGGGTCCGGCATCTTCCAAATCTCAACGCGCTTGCAGAGAACGGCCGGACAGAGCTTTCCGCTGCAGACGATCACAGCAACATCCGTCTTTTCCTGAAGCTCTATCGTCAGCTGCCTCGGCTTTTTCCGGCTTATGTCAATGCCCTCCTCGAGCATGAGCTTCACCGCATTCGGGTGAACCTCGGCAGCCGGTTTGATTCCGGCGCTCAGAGCCCTCCATCCTCTGGGAGCGTATCTGTTGAAGTAGGCCTCGGCAATCTGGCTTCTGAATCTGTTTTCCACACAGATAAACAGGACAGTTTTCATTTTCTCAACCTTCCCAGTCTAGGAGGCGTTTCTCACCCTCGATCTTCTTCAAGTCCGTTATGTCTTGAGTTACCTCCACCGTGCCAAGATACTCGCCGTCCTTATCTCTTACAGCGAAGTATCTTATGTAAATAAGGCGGTCGCCGCTCCGGATCCAGAACTCCGCCACATCTTTTTCGCCTCTCTTGAAGGCTTCAAGGATTCTGTTCACAACATGAATGCTTTTCTGTGGATGACAGAGCTGAACTTTTCTACCCAAAACGGCCTTGGTTCTGGCGAAAATGCGTTTTTCCGCCTTGTTGAAGAATTTGACGGTATCATCCCTATCCACAAAAGTTATGTCCACCGGCAAAGTGTTCAGAATCGCTTCAACTTCCTCCTTGGTCAAGGTTCCGGTGTTAAACTGCAACAAACCTTCGGGCACCGGCTTTCCCTCGGCGGGTTTCTCTTCCCTAGTTACCTTTTTTATCAGGTGTTCTGGAGTGAAACAGCAGTAGCCGATCTCATCAAAGTCCGTCCACATATCAGTCCATTCCTGTTCTGATACGACGCTTCGGGCTGTCGGAAATAGAATGTTATTTTCCTTAAAGATGTGTTGGTTTAGAATGGTGTCTATGGCGCTGGTTAGCTCGCCAAGCTGTCGCTTGAAGTCTTGAAACTCAATGGCTGAAGCATTTTCCAACAGACTTTTCAGCTGCTTTTTCTTTTCCCTAAGCTGGTTGTGCTCCATCCACATTATGGCCGGTGGCTCGGTTATGCCGTGCCTCTCCAAGACCGGGAAGAGGCCGTTCTCCTCACGTAAATAGTGTTTTTCAGCATCTAGAAGCTCCCTGGCAAAATACTCAAGCTGTGCCAGCTCCTCTTTCACGTTTTCAAGTTTTTCAGCGTTCTGCACTTTTTCAGCCAAAATACGGAGCTTTTGGGCTATCTGCTGGAGCATCCGATGCTCTTCGAGGAGAATGCCAATGGGACTCTGGGGAGGTATCTCGAGCTTCCGTTTCTCCAACTGTTCTCTAAAAACTGCTAGGTGCACGTCACAGAGCCTTTGAATCTCCTCCCGCGGGACACCCTCGCTAATCAGTTCCTGCTCGATTTTAGCAATTTCAAGCGGGCTCACATCCCCGAGAAACTGCCGAAACCGTTCCTTAACCTGTTCAGGAGGCAAACCTGCATGGAGCTGCTTGAGAATCTCTCTAAGGGCCTTTTTACGGTCTTCCTCGGTTACTCCCCCCATGCTGGGCTCCCTCCATCTTAATTTTTTGGGCCAAAGATTTACCTATTCCAATAATCTGTTGCATGTGTTCATCTGTCGGTGGACCGTTAATCTCTAATGCACCCACAACCTCGATCTTGGAACCGCTTAGCAGTTCTTGAATATGTTTCACGGCGGCCCCTCCCCAACCGTAAGAGCTTAGGATAACAGCGAACTTTGTTGGTGGACGCAGCACCTTGAAGAGATAAATGGCATAAACCGCTAGCGGGTGCGCTCCACCTAAAACTGTGGGTGCGCCCAAAACAATGGCTCGCGAGTCCACGAGATCCCGGGCCAAGTCGCCAATGTCCGTGATCGCCAAATTGTGGAGGGTTATCTTCACGCCCTCAGAAGCTAGGGTCTCAGCCATCTGTTTAACCATAGTGTCTGTGCTGTTCCACATGCTGACATACGCTATAACTGCCTTTGGAAGGGTTTCGCCGGAAGCCCACCGCTTGTAAGCGTTCAAAACGAGTTCAGGTTTTCTGTGAATGGGCCCGTGACTCGGCGCTATGATGTGTATTTCTAGGCCGGCGATTTTTTCCAGAGCTTTCTGTGCCATGGTTCTGTACGGCATCATTATCTCGCCCCAGTACCTTTGGGCATGAACCTGGAAGTCCTCAACCTCGTCGCTGTAGGCCCCGTCGGCAAGGTGAGCGCCGAAGAAGTCACACGTGAAGAGTATGCCATCCTCCTCAAGGTACGTGAACATGGTCTCCGGCCAGTGTAGCATGGGCGCCTCTATGAATCGCAGCGTTTTGTTGCCCAAGCTTATCTTTTCACCATCTCCAACGACCCTTATCCTCTCCTGCGGGACACGGTAAAATATCCGGGCCATTTTGGCCCCCTTTTCCGTGGTCACCAGCTTCGCTTCCGGGGAGATCTTCATCATGTGTGGTATGGCTCCGGCGTGATCCGGCTCCGCGTGGTTCATCACAATATAGTCTATCTCCTCTGGGTCCGCCAGACGGCGGATTTTCTCCTCTAGCTCTGCTTCAAATCCCGGGTTTACCGTGTCTATCAGGGCCGTTCCGCCATCACCCGTAACCAAGTAGGCATTGTATGACGTGCCTCTCGGCAACGGGATAAGTGCATCAAAAATTCGCCGGTTCCAGTCGCGCGCTCCAACCCAGTAGATACCTTCAGCTATTTTCAAAACATTCCTTTCGACCATCTTCTCTACAAACATTGAAATTGAAATTTTAAAAGATTCCTAACAGCCGCCGCAGTACACAAATAAGAAGACACGGAGAATGATTATAGATGTACGAGCTGATAATCATCGGGGCGGGACCGGCCGGAATAACCGCCTCCATTTACGCCGCGAGAAAGCGGATGCGCGTTTTGGTGATAGCGAAGGACATAGGTGGGCAGGCCGCTCTGAGCTCGGACGTGGAGAATTACACGGGCTACCAGTACATCACTGGGGCGGAGCTCACGAGAAAGTTTGAGGAGCACGCACGCGAGTTCGGGGTGGAGTTTGTACAGGAGGAGGTCGTGGGGATAGAGAGAGCCGACGGGTGGTTTCGGGTCAAAACTAGGGAGGGAACCTACGAGTCAAGGACCGTCATAATAGCCACGGGCGCGAGGCCCAGAAAGCTGAACGTGCCGGGCGAGGAGGAGTTCAAGAATCGCGGGGTCACATACTGCGCCACCTGCGATGCACCGCTCTTTGCCGGCAGGGATGTGGCAGTGGTGGGCGGCGGAAACTCCGGGCTGGACGCGACGCTTCAGCTCATGAGAATAGCCAACAGGATTTATCTGATCGAGGCCGGGCCGAGGCTCAGGGGAGACGAGATAATGCGTGAGAAGGTCGAGAGGAGTGACAAGGTCACGGTTCTCACAAACGCGAGGGTTGTAGAAATCGTTGGCGACAGGTTTGTGACGGGAATCGTTGTGGAAAGGGATGGCAAGCGGGAGAGACTGCAGGTTCAGGGCGTTTTCATAGAGATTGGCTACATCCCGAACTCGGATTTCGTCGCCGGTCTCGTCAGGCTGAATGAGCGGGGCGAGATAATAGTTGACGATCGCTGCCGGACCAGCGTGGATGGCATATTTGCCTCGGGTGACGTCACGAGCGTTCCTTACAAGCAGATAATAGTGTCGGCGGGCGAGGGGGCAAAAGCCGCTCTGAGCGCCCACGAGTACCTGCAGAGAATGAGGCAGACCTAACCGCCAGCCGCACCGAAAGTTTGCGGTACCCCGCGGTTTACCCTGCAACTGGGAGCCAGTTGGCCTCCAGCAGCGTCCAAGTCTGCTCGTCCGTGATCACACCGTACTCGGTGAACGATCTGAAGGAGATGCTCCCTCCGACGACGACATCCATCCGCTTGGAAACGAGAAGCCTGACGTAGATCTCCATGTTTTCAGACCCCCATCTTCCGGAAACCACCCAGCAGCTGAACCTTCCGGCCGGCGTGTCCACCGTTTCGCTTTCTTCAACCCTGAGGATCACCCCCACCGGCAGACCCCCAAGCACCCGGAGGGCGAAGTTGTCCTGGTAACCCCCACCGAGGTTCTCCCTCAGAATCACGAAGCAGGTTGGGATGTCCAGGAGCACCGACGTGATCTCGCGAACATCTTCTTCCCCGTCCCTCCTAATCACAATCTTCATGTTTTCATAGTCCACTATGGTCTCAGAGTCTCCATCGTAAACGTTCTCCTGCCCCTCGATCCTGACCTCCGACAGCATGGCCATATACCTCATCCTAAGCAGGTTGTCGATCAGGGCACGACCTGAGGCCGCCAGCGCGTAGCCGGTGCTCACGGTTGCGCCCCCCGCCGCCGCCGTCAGGCTACCTTCCAAGTTCTCCCACACATCCCACCTCAGGACGGTCTCCCCCGAAAAATTCTCGAAATCGACGGCCGTCTGTCTGAACAGCCCGGTCAAATTTAGGTAGCTCCCGAAGATGTTCTCTCTGACTTCTATCCTGTAAGAGATAGACTGCCCGGGCTCCATCGCGTAGCCTGTGACGATCCCAGTGTCCCAGTTTTCCTCAGTCTCCCCCCGGTTCTCCCGCGGCCCCTCCCGCCCTCTAGTGATCACGAAGACGGCAGCGGTGACTGCGATGGTCAAGAGAAGCGCGGCGATAACGTTAGCGCTCTTCATCTGCCTAATCTCATCCACCGTCCTTAAATGTTTTCATCACCCGACGACAGGCATGTCAAAGGTCAGAACCTCGCGACCGTTGGCATCCGAGAGAGGGATCTCGCCGCTGGCGAGGTCAGCCAGCTTCACCTCCTGGTCGTACAGGTTCCCGAGAGCCCCGCTGCACCTCATCCTCATCACGAGGTCGAGGTCGAAAGCCCAGACGAAGTTTTCGACGGTCACCCGAACCGCCCCGGCCTCCGCCGGTGCAACGGCTGTCACCTTCTTCATCTCCGGTCCAGTCCACTCGATCCTCGTCCTGCTGTCTCCCACCGCCATGTCTGCCCTGACCCTGCTGCTGGCCTTCGCCGCGATGTCGACCTCAACCCTCTGCTCGGCCTCAAACGGTATCCACACCCCGACCTCTATGCCTAGCATGGTCACGGTGATCCAGAGGTCGCCCCTAAGCTTGAGCCAGTAGGCGGCGGATGCGATTGGAGTGGTCTCGATGGTTCCGATCAGGTCGCCCCTAAACTTGAGATCATCGAGCCCCCTCACGCTTAGGTTTCCGCTGCCGGCGAGCCACACTTCACCGCTTCCGTTGATTGAGCAGATCGGCCCTAGGCCGACAGAGATTCTCCCGGAGCCTAGCTTCACCTGCCAGTTCCCGAGGCTCGTCGACCACCCGCCCTTTATCGTTGAGAGCACGCTGTCCGCGTAAGACTTCAGCCCGCTCAGGGCATCCTGTATCTTTCCCACGTACTCTGGTGCGTTTTCAAAGCTGGCCGCGGCCGCGTTCAGAGCATCGTTCACGAACTTTCTGATGTTCAGGCTGAGCGCAGATATCTGCTCGGCAACGGTCCTCGCGAACCTGCTTCCGAGTTCGGCCAGAGCCTGCGAGAGGTAAATGCTGAAGCTGTCCATGACCGGTCCTGCACGCTCGGCGATCACCCTGCAGAACTCGTTCATCATCTCCAGGCTGATGTTTTCAATTTCTTTGCTAGAGCTCAGGAGATCCGCGAAGAATTTCCTCACGGAGGCGACGTTGTAGTTCACCATGTTCTCCGCGAAGCTCGCCGCCGCACTGATCCAGTCGTGGTTCCTCACGGCATCGGCGCAGGCCGTCATTCTCTCGATTTCCGTCAGGATTGCCCCCCGCGACTCCGCAACAGCATCAGCCACCTTCAGGCAGATGTTTTCCAGCCTCTGCCTCGTCGCCTCGACCGCCGAGTCAATCCTCCCGCGGATGACCTCGAGCAGGTTGTCCAGGCAGACGGGGCGGGCCACCGCTCTGAAATCCGTCCTGGCGGTTTTCGAAACCCTCAGCTCATCGATGACCGGTCCGTCCTGGTACGGGTAGCCTGGCACGTAGATGTACAGCGTGGACATCATCGCGGGCGAGATGCTGTTGTTCACGACGGAGTCGAGCTTGCCGTTCACGTAGAGCGCTGTCTGAGACGGCGACCACACCACCGCGACGTGAGTCCACTCATTGAACGGTATCACGGAGTTCCCGTGAATTTCCCACGGGGCCGGAATCCCCGTGTCCCACACGTTCCAGTGAAGCCTGCCATCCTCTCGGATCCAGAGGTCCCCTATGTGACCCCAGCCGGGCTCGGGCGGTGGGCAATAGCTGAGCCACTGTAGCTTGACAAGCATCTGGGCGTTCGGCGACCTTCTCTTCACCCACAGGTCTATCGTCCCCTGACCGGGTCCGTATCCGTCCCATCCAGGCACGGCATACCTGAGCCAGCCGCCCCCGGCGAAGTCGGCCGCCCTGCCCATTCCGGGCATGCTTTCCACGAAGGTCACGTTTCCTCCGCTGGCCACCGCCAGCGTTGACCCGTTGAAGTGCTCGAGCAGGACAACGTCCGGGTCGGTCGAATACTCCGCCGGTCCATCAGAGATTCCGAAGAGATCCCGGGCGGCCTCCAGCGCAGGCCCGAGGCAGTTCTCAAGCACGGAGCCCACCGCCTGCTGTAGGCCCTCCCCAAGTCTTTCGAACTCCCTTGCCAGCTCGTCCCTGATTGAGCCGATCCTCTCCAGGTAGGCCGTGACGGCGTTCTCCACAGTCAGGGACATCTCAGCGAGAGAGGCCCTGCAGTCCTCCACAATCTCCCGCACGGTAGAGGACAGGAGATCCGCCAGTCCCGCCATCTCCCGGGCAATCTCGCGCATCAGATTCTCGCAGGCCTCGAACTGTCCGACCGGCATGGGGATTCTTTCCATGAGCGCGGCGGAGATTTTTTCCATGTTGAGCTTGCTCTCGACGAGGTTCTCCATCATTCTCATGAAAGTCACGGCCTTGTCGTCGAAGCTCCTCTTCAGCTCCGACCCAACCTGCTGCGCGTGGTCCGCCACCTTTCTGGCCTCCTCGACTATGCGCGCGACGAGGTTGGCCGCCTTGCCGTAGTCTCCCGCCCTGAGGGCAGCCTCGGCCTCCCTCAGCAGAGGTCTTATGGTGGCGTAGGCCTGCTGCGCCCTGGTCGAGACGCTCCTTATCCCGTTCTCGAGTTCAAGTCCGATGTTCTCCACCAGCCGGGCAATCTCATCGAATTTTGTCACGTAGTCCGAGAGAGCATCGGCGAGGGCATTGTCCAGTAGCGATTGGATGTCGGACAGCTTCTCCAGGCTCTCCACCAGGTTCTCCAGGGTGTCTGCAAGCCTGCCGGACAGCTCCAGGATTTTTTCCCTGATGTTTTCAATCTTTCCTTGGATCTCCTCTACCCTCTCGCAGATCCCGGAGATGAGCTGCTCGGCCGCAATCTCCAGGTTTTCCGCCAGATCCTCGACCCAGGACATGTCGACGGTGTCCGTCAGGATGTCGATGGTCCTGTTCACCCATGCTTCAAACGTCTCCAGCAGGGCCCCGGCCACATTTTCGGAAACCTCCCTCAGATAGTTTTCAACTCTCTCCCTGCTGTTTTCTCCCACAATCTCCACCCAGCGCGAGCGGAGCCAGCTGAGATAGCCGTCAACCTCCGCGATCGCGTTCTCGGCGATCGAGAGAAGCTCGACCCTCGCGTTTTCCAGAGCATCGATTGCCGGCATCTCTAGGATGCTGGCTCTGAGGTTCTCGAGCAGCCCCCTGAGACCGGAAGCTCCGCCGAGGAGATCAAAGAGTTCCTTCGGGGCGATGTTCTCCGGGGCCGAGCGCAGGATCTCCCAGTTGTTCTCCGCCAGGGATGCTAGGAGGTTCTCCGCGGCCTCCGTACTGTTTTCCAGCATTACCAAGAGTCTCTCCCTCACCGTTCTCCACGCATTTTCAATGATTTCTCTGCCCGCGCTCTTTAGCCCGCTCAATATTTCCTCAATCTTTGGAGCGTCCGTTCTCGCGGGCTGGAGCGGCATAAGGTATGTGGCCGCATCGGCCCTGCCGGTGGACGTTTCGAACCTGACATTCACGAGATCCACACTCTGCCCAAGCGCCTTGAGCTTGAGCCTCGCCTCGGCCGCGAGGCTTCCGAACACCCGCGGCAGATCTCCGCTCAGCCCGACCATGAGGTCAAACTGGCTTCCCGCCCTCACGGCTCCGGGATAGGAGACCCTCAGCCTGCCCTGGCTCTCCAACCCGGCGGAGGCGTTCACGCTCGCGCTGGTCTCCAGTATGTCCCCAACCTTTCCAGAGGATGACCAGCTCCCGCTGACAACCGGGGTCCTAAGGAGAATTGGTTTTTCAAGCGAAAGGCGGCTCGATGTGTTGGAACTCCTGCCGAGGCTGCCGTAGGGGCTGAACCAGAGCGCATCGCGGCCGAGGATCGGCGCCGTGTCCGTGATTCTCGTGTTGGAGTCCAGCGAGACCCTGCCCAGCGAGACGCTCCATCCGTTCCTGTTCGGAATCTCCCACTCGCTCTTCCAAGTGTTGCTCCAGTTGACAACGTTCACAACGTTGACCCACGCGTTCAGCGCGACCCCCGCCGATATGCCGTAGAGCAGCTGCGGTTCGATCGTGTACCTGAACTTTTCCGCCACCAGGTGGAGGTTCTTCCCAGCCGACCCCGCCGGAATCTCAACCCTCACCGAGTAGGGCCTGCCGTAGGAGTCGTAAGATATCCTGTAAGACCCAGTTCCCTCGACGGTCGCCCCGATGGCACTCAGCGTGGACTCCAGCGCGGTCTTGATCTGGAACTTTATCCACGGGGAGACCCTAGCGGATAGCCTGACTCCCGCGACCCCGAGATCAACCCCAGCGCTTCCGCTGAGACCAGAGGGCGGGGGAACGCATATCTTCGGACTCTCCACCGCCACTCCCAAGGGCGGATATTTTCCTAGTAGAGACCCGATGTCCTCCTTGAAGTCAAGGTTAAGGATGTAGAGCTTTTTGTCGGTTCCCTCGTGGACCGAGATGATCGTTTTCTCCTCCCACTTGAGCTCCGAGCGAACCTCCGGCACGTAATATACGATCTTCCGCCCCAATATCCGGATCTCCCTTCTCACCCATCTAACGGTCAAGTACCACACGGGGACGTACATCTTCGCCTCGAGGTCGACCCTCAGCTGAACTCTCGCGTAGGGCTTGAAGCTCGCCTGAACCAACAGTGAGGTCCCCTCCCTAGGCTCGACCTTGCTTGTGTACTGGAAGTCCCCTCCCTCGACCACCGCCAGCGGGTCGAACATTCTCTGGTAGTCAAACCCAAATTTGTAGCCCCAGCCGTAGTTGAAGTCGGAGCCGAGGGCCACCCTGGCCCTAATGGATCCGATCCCGACCGACGGGTTTATGTCAAAAATCGTCAGCTCAGGCGTGGACGTCGAATACGTGCTGTTGTGTGCAAACGTGACCGGCGAGGATATCCACGACTGCCTTATCGAGGAGACCTCCACGATTCCGCCAGCCTGCCCGCTCGGCGGCTCGGCCACCACAAGCTCCGCCGTGAGGGCGGGCGGGGGGGGCGCGGGCACGGGAGCCGACGCTCGCCGGTCAC
>CAZZKZ010000079.1:0-6214 GCA_964654915.1 Hadarchaeota archaeon (SeqCode) | reverse complement strand
ACCCGACAGCTGTGACACCCAGAAAAGCGCGCTACACCACGCCCGGGGGGGTGCGGGCCCCCCCCAGCGATTTCGCGGAAAGCCTGCTGAAATAGTGAAAGCATCGGCGGGCTTTTCTTTTCAGCCTCCCCGCCACAGATTTAATCCCACCGCCACCGATATCTACCTGATGATGGGCGTTCTTTTTGACGCTGAATACGTCGACGAGACCCGGGAGATGAGGCTGTGGCTCAAGTCCGGAGAGCGCGTTTTTGCCGCGGCCGCCGGGTCATTCATTCCGAGATTCTTCGTGGAGGGCGAGGATCCGGAGAAGCTCGCGAAGGTGGTCGAAAAAATCGAGATCAGGGGGGGCGGGAGAATCGTCCGACCGGCATCCGTCAGAACCGTGGAGATGAAGAGGCTCGGAAATACCGTTAGGGTTCTGGAGGTTGTGCCCGAGCAGCCAAAGGACATCCAGACGCTCAGGAGATTTATCCGCGAGATGCCGGGAGTCAGGCAGATTTACAACTACGACATACCAGTGAGCAAGTACTACCTAATCTCCTGCGGACTCTCGCCCATGGACGGAGCGGAGGTGGAGGGGGAGATGAAGGGCTCGGAGGTCATCCTCTCCGCTCCCCCGAAGCCTGTTCAGCTTACCGCCCCGAGGCTCAGCATGATGAGCTTTGACATAGAGGTGTACAACCCGGCCGGATCGCCCAGGCCGGAGAAGGACCCGATCATGATGATAGGCCTGGCCGGCGACGGCGGTTTTCGCAGGGTTCTGACGTGGCGCAGGTTTCCAACAAAGCTGGACTTCGTGGAGGTGCTTGAAAGCGAGAAGAAGATGATTGAGAGGTTCGTCGAGATAGTCCGCGAGCGGGACCCGGACATCCTGCTCGGCTACAACACGGATTTCTTCGACTTTCCCTACCTCAGGGAGAGGGCAAGGATTCTGAAGGCGAAGCTGGCCCTCGGCAGGGACGGGAGCGAGATCGTGGCCAGAAGGAGAAAGTTCGCGACGGCGACACGCGTGAGGGGAAGAATCCACATAGACGTCTTTGCCATGGTCGATTTCCTCGCAACCATCGGATCCATCCGTCTGGTCCACTACACGCTGGAGAATGTCTACAAATACCTGCTCGGAAAGGACAAACCCGACTTCGAGTTCACGAAGTTTGTCGAGGCCTGGGAGAAGGGCGGGGAGGCATGGGAGAGGCTCCTTGTCTACAACCTCTCCGATGCCGTGGCCGCCTTGGAGCTGGGCCATGAGCTGCTTTCCCTCTTCCTCGAGCTATCGAAAATCGTCGGGCAGGTCCCGTTCGATGTCGTGAGGATGACTCCGGGGCAGATGGTCGAGTGGCTCTTGATAGCCGAGGGCTTCCGCAGGGGCGAGCTCATTCCTGCCAGACCCGTGGCCGAGACCTACGAGGAGAGGCTGGAGGAGACCTACACCGGCGCGTACGTGATGGAACCTGTCAAGGGGCTTCATGAGAATCTCGTCGTTTTCGACTTCCGGTCCCTCTATCCCTCCATAATAGTCACCCACAACATAGACCCGTCGACCATCAACTGCAGCTGTTGCGCGGGGACCGGCGAAAGGGTCCCGGACCTTCCCTATCACACGTGCAGGCGTAGGCGGGGCTTTCTTCCGGAGGTAGTGGAGAAGATCCTGAAGGCCAGGTTCGATGTGAAGAAAAGGCTGAAGGATCTGGACAGGGAGAGCCATGAGTACAAGCAACTGAACGCCAAGCAGTGGGCTCTCAAGATAATCGCCAACAGCTTCTACGGGATGCTCGGGTATCCGAAGGCGAGGTGGTACTGCAAGGAGTGTGCCGAGAGCGTGACGAGCTTCGGCAGGCACTACATAAAGTGGACCATACGGATGGCGGAGGAGGCCGGCTTCAGGGTTGTCTACTCGGACACGGACAGCCTCCATTGCCTGCTCAACGGAAAATCAAGGGATGACGCGATGAGGTTTCTGGACGACGTGAACAGGCGCCTGCCCGGAATGATCGAGCTCGAGCTCGAGGGCTTCTACCCCAGGGCGGTCTACGTCACGAAAAAGAGGTACGCCATGATCGACGAGGAGGGCAGGATAACCGTCAAGGGGCTCGAGTTCGTTCGGCGCGACTGGGCGGCGATAGCAAAGCACACGCAGGAGGCCGTCCTGAGGGCCCTGCTCGAGGACGGGTCAAGGGAGAAGGCCGCGCGGATAATCAAGGAGATTGTGGAGAGGATAAGAAGGGGCGAGGTCTCGCTCGAGGATCTGGTGATATACACGCAGCTGAAGATGCCCATAGAGTCCTACAGGTCCATCGGCCCGCACGTTGTGGCTGCGAAGAGGCTGAGGGAGGCCGGGAGAGAGGTGGAGCCCGGCATGATAATCGCCTACGTCCAGACGAGGGGCAGGGGAAGCATAAGCGAGAGGGCCTATCCCGTCGAGCTGCTTGGGGACAGGGAGTACGACCCGGACTACTACATAAACCACCAGGTCCTGCCAGCAGTCATGAGAATAATGGAGGTGCTGGGCTACTCAGAGAGGGACCTGACCTCCCGGCCGGGAAGGCAGAGAGGACTTGACTTCTTCCTTCAGTGAACTATCCTTTTAAGGGAGGGCCTGAAAAGTTTTGAAGATGTCAAAGCTGTCCGGGGAGGAGCTCGAGACGTACAGGGAGGTCGGGAAGCTTCTAGCAGGGGTGCGCGAGGAGCTGAGGAAAGCCGTTAAACCCGGCGTTAAAATTCTTGACATAGCCGAGATGGCGGAGGATCTCATAAGGCAGAGGGGGGCGAAGCCTGCCTTTCCCTGCAACGTTTCCGTGAACGAGATAGCCGCGCACTACTCGCCGCCGGCTGGAGATCAGACCGTGATAGGTGAAAACGATGTCGTGAAGGTGGACATCGGTGCCCATCTGGACGGATACATAGCTGACACGGCCTTCACGGTCGCGCAGGGTGAAAATCTGAGGCTGGTGGAGGCCGCCGAGAAGGCGCTGGAGGCAGCGATATCCGCCGTCAGGCCGGGAATTGACGTGGGGGAGATAGGGAAGGCCATCCAGCAGGCGGCGGAGGCTGCCGGGTTCAGGACGATCAGGAACCTAACGGGGCACAGCCTGGCCCGCTGGGATCTCCACGCCGGTCTGTCCATCCCGAACGTTGCGGAGACGACCGGCCAGCTTCTGGAGGTCGGCGATGTGCTGGCAATAGAGCCTTTCGTGACAACCGGGGTCGGCTTCGTCGAAGACCTGGAGAGCGTGTACATATTCAGATACCAGCGGGACGTGCCCGTGCGGCTCAGGATGACCCGCCAGCTCCTTCGGGAAATCAAGCAGGCCTACGGTCCGCTGCCGTTCGCCGAGAGGTGGCTGTCCAAGAGGTTCTCGAGGGTGAGGCTGGAACTCTGCCTGAAAGAGCTGGTCGGGAGCGGGGCCATCTGGCCCTACCATGTGCTCGCCGAGCGATCCGGTGGAAAGGTGGCCCAGGCCGAGCACACCGTCATCGTCACGGATGACGGCTGCGAGGTCACCACGCTCTGAACCCTCACTTCCGGAGGACGAACATCGCGTGGTCCTTTTCGTAGGGATCCAGCGTCTTCACGTCGAGGATGTCCAGCTCTTTGCCGAGCCTCTCGATCTCGTCCCGGAATATCTCCCTCGGCTCCTTCGTCACGTCCACCGAGCGCGCCTTCAGGGCGAGTATGGCGTGGCCACCGTCCCTTAAAAACATGCCCATGTTTCTGATGAGGATGTCGACTTGATCCGGTTGCGCCACATCCTGGTAGATGACGTCGACCTCCCTGACCAGCGGGGCGTATCCCTCCGGGCTTCTGGCATCAGCCAGAATCGGGATCATGTTTGCCCTCTTCAGACAAAGGGAGAGGAGAGCGTGGAGAGGCCTGGTCGATATCTCCACGCAGAAAACCTGTCCATCGGTGCCGACTATGTCGCTGACGTAGCTTGCCGTGGTCCCGCTGGCCGCCCCGAGATAGAGAACCCTGTTCCCGTCCCCTAGCGGAACCTCCTTGATGCCCTTCAGTATCGCCGCGGCGAGCTTGCTCCTGTAGGGGTCCCATATCCGGTAAACGATGGAATCTATCTCAACTGTGCACTCATCGGCGTAAGCCCTGCATCCGGGAGAAACGCTCTTCGTTGCGAGCTTCCTCGTCCTGTTCTCGAACTCTATCCAGAAGACGTTCGAAAGCTTTTCATGCCCAATTACCCTCGGCATTCAAGAAACTCTGATGTCTCGGTAAGATAAATATCTTTGCGCTCAGCCCATCTCCTTGTGAATTTTTGAAACCCTCGCCCTGAAATCCTCGAGCAGGCGATCGCCCATGAACTCTCCCGCCATCGCATCCAGCCTGGCTGCTATGGCTATCTTGCCCGCGAGCGCCCTCGCGATCTTGCCCCTGAGCTTTTTGGGAGACGACCTTATCGATGGATGCTGGTATATCACGCCGTGCTTGGGCGGCTTCGCCTTTGTCTTCAGCGCCCTGAAGAGGGCCTTCTCCGCCCCGAGAACCTGAATTGTGCTCGCGGGCATCTTTGCGAGATCCTCCAGCCCTCCGGCAAGCGCTATCAGCCTCGCCCCGATTGTACCGCCCACCAGGGTCTTCAAGTTCGGAGCAACCTGCTCCATCAGACTGTCTATGTACTCCGCCGTCCTCTCCCTGACCTTCTGCATCTCGACTATCAGCCTGACCTCATCTTGGATCGTCTGAATATCCACCTCGTCAAAGGACGCCCCGACAGAGGACCTCGCAGCTTCCTCGATCTTCGCGGCGAGCTCGTCCGAGAATTTGGTGAGGCCCTTTATCGAGGCTGCCTTGAAGTTTTCCCTTGAACCGAGCTCAAGAACAAGCCGCAGGTAGTTCTGGTGGTCCGGGACCAGCCTGTCGAGCTCGGGGAAGTGCATGCTGTACCACTCCCTCACCCTGACCGTGAGTATGTTTATGAACTTGTCCAGCTCGTCCAGGATCTCCACCACGCGAATGATGAGCTTGTCCCTCTGCGAGATCTCCTTCTTGAGCTTGAGCTTCGTGAGTACGAAGTTGACCTCGCGGATGAGCCGATCGACATCCCTGTACCCGACCTCTTCGGCTATGTCGTGAAGCTTTCCCCTCAGCATCAGCCCGGCCCTGTTCGGGGCTTGGACCTCAAACCTGACCTTCCGGAACTCCTTGGCCAGGTTTTCAGCGAGCTTCGGCTGCTCCAGCGTGAAGGAGGTCTCCCCCCTCTCGATCAGCTTCCCTATCAGTGCCCTGTGCTCGGGCGTCGGGGTCCCCATCTGCACGCTCGCGAGCCTTCCGGCTATCTCCGCCGGGTCATCCGGAAACCTTTCGTGGGCTACCACCTCCCCGGCATCGTCGAAGGCGAACACGCCAAGCACGCATTCCGAGATGTGAAGTGTCATCCTCGGAAAATGTTCACCCGCACCTTGTTTAAGCTTTATCTCAGGAGCCAGGGGTTTCCTATCCTCACCCTCTCCAGACCCTCCCTCCTGCAGATCTCCAGGTACCTCTCGGCGTCCCTCTTCGATGTGTACGGCATGTCGTCCATCCAGTAGGTGGGGTGGAAGGCCAGGAGTGAGTAGGGAATCGTCGGGTCCAGGTCCGCGATGAAGGAGGCTATCTGCCTTATCTCCTCGTCATCCACATAGCCCGGCACCAGAAGCGTGCTGGCCCGGGCGAACGGGACCTCCGGGCGCTCCCGGTGCATCTTCGCCAGCCACCTGAAATTCTCGTAGGCGGCCCTGTGCCTGACACCGGTGAGCGCGTAAAGGATCTCTGTCGACCAGCACTTCAGGTCCGCCTTTATGCCTCCTCCGGTTGCCATCGAAATTTCAGCTATCCGCTCGAGATATCTCCTGTTCATGCTGAGATTCGTCTCGAGGCATATCCTGATTATCCTGTTTTCCCGCTCGGACCTCTCCTCTATCAGCTCGGCCGAGGCGATGACGAATGGCATCTGGCTGGACGGATCCCCGCCGAAGTAGCAGACGCAGCCGACCCTGCCGTGTGCCTTACCGGCCAGCTCGGCGGAACTCACGACCGGACCCCCCTCGGCAGTCAGCTCGCGGAAGCTGTAGTTCTGGCAGAAGAGGCAGCTGTAGGTGCAGCTCCCGAGGAAAACGGCCAGATTGTACCACCCGATGTCCCCGGGGGGCGTCCTGCACCATTTTGGGTACCCGGCTCCGCCCGACCCCGCGCCGAAGTCCGCCGGGACGCCGGTGGGCG
>CAZZKZ010000078.1:0-9751 GCA_964654915.1 Hadarchaeota archaeon (SeqCode) | reverse complement strand
GTCCCCCGCTCCGCCCCCTGACCATCCCTCCAGCGCACCCCCCCCCGGCCCCCCCCCCGACCCCCGCCTCGACCGTTATCAGCACGTTGTACCCGTCGACCGCCAGCCACTTCCCCCTCACCTCCCTCATCCCGACCAGCTTCCTCCTGTGCTCCCGGGCCTCCCTCCGCGAGAAAACACACCTGGCCAGCAGATGCCTCTGACACCTGTCCAGCCTGAAGTGGTTCGCCACGAAATTGAGAGCGGACTCCCTCGGATACCCCCTGTCCAGCAGATACCTGAGATCCCTCACGGCCTCCCCGACCGCCATCCCGACTCTACTCCAGGAAAATCGCCGGCCTCAGCGGCATGCTGTTCTCCGCCCTCCCGGCCGGGTCATACCTCGCCGGGTCGCTCTCCCTGAAGATCATCACCCTCTCCGCGCCCGTCTGCCTCCTCAGGTAGTCCTCGGCCCCCATCAGGACGGCCGCCTCATCCAAACCCCTCCCGATTGCCTCCACCTTTTCCGGCGGCATCTTTCTGATCTCCGCAACCATCCTCTGCACGACCTTCGCCAGCTTCTCGCCCGGCACGTCCGGCGCCGCTTCCCTGGCCCTCCTCATCGCCTCCCTCATATCGACCGCCCCCACACTCCCCTGCTTGGCGATTTCCCCGCAGATCCTCCACTTCCACCCGTCGGCCACGTAGATGCACACGGTCCGCAGCTTCTCCTTCCCCGTGACCTTCTTCACCTCAAGGATGTCGTCGATGACCCCGTCCAGGAAAGCCTCCTCAAGCTCGACCCCGCGGTCCCTCTCCGGAGCCTCCGGCCACCTGGCCAGCGAGACGAATCCCTCCATCCCCATCATCCTCCATATCTCCTCGCAGAGGTGCGGGATGAACGGCGCCAGCATTCTGACCCAGATGTCCAGAACCTCCCTCAGAACCTTCCCGCTCGCCCTCTCCCCCCTCCTCGCGAGGTACCTCCTCACATCCTGCATCATCCTGTAGAACGCGTGCTGCAGCGCCTTCCTCGTCTCGAAGGCCTCGATGGCCGCCGTTGCCTCCGCCAGATGGAAGCCCACCCTGCTCATCAGCCACCTCTCGACCCTGCCAACCTCGCCGCCATCCGGAACCGAGAGAATCTCCTCCGCGAGGGACGCGAACCTCCTGAGGTTGGCGTGCGTCCCCCTCACCTCCTCGCTCCTCCAGTCCAGATCCTGCCACGGCTCCGCGACCGAGAGCAGGTGGAGCCTGACCGTGTCCGCCCCGAACTCCCTCACGGCCTCCGAGATTGCCACGATGTTTCCCTTTGACGAAGACATCTTCTGCCCCTCCAGGATGACCATCCCGAAGCTCACGATCCCCCTCGGGCAGAGCTCCGGGAAGAGCAGCACGTGGTGAAAGATGTGGAAGGTCAGGTGGTTCGGGATCAGCTCATCGGCCGACATCCTGTAGTCCAGCGGATACCAGTACGTGAACTCCCTCCTCATCATCTCCAGCTTCTCCCTCTCTATCCCCCTCCTCGCCGAGATCTCCGCCGGATCCCCGATCCCGTGGAATACGTAGTCAAAAACATCGTCATCCAGCCTCTCCGGGTCGATCGTCTTCAGGATGTGCGATATCGTGTAGTACGCCATGTATATCGTCGAGTCGCTCAGGGATTCTATCACCCAGCTTGGGTCCCACGGGGCCGGCGTCCCCATCCCGACCTTCCTCGTGCACGGCCACTCCCTCAGCCAGTCAATCGTGTACTCAAATTGTGTCCTGGTCTCGGGCGGAACCAGGTGCATGCCCGCCAGACACCTCCGAGCCTTCTCCTTCCAGTCCTCCCTCCCGTAGTCGATGAACCACTGGTCCTCAACAACCTTTATGGTCACCTTGGTCCCGCATCTGCAGACGACGGGTCCGCCGGCGAACTCATACATGACCGCCCCTTGCCCGGTCGACACAAGCTCCTGCTTGACGGCAACCTTCGCCTCGGAAACCTTCATCCCTCCATATCCCGGAATCCACTCCTTCATCCTCCCCTTCAGGAACTCCGTTCGATAGACCTCGGCCGTCGCCTCCTCCAGCCTCCCGTCCGTCTGGCTCTCTATCCCCATCCTCCTGACGACCTCAACCGCCGGAAGCTCCCCGAACCCCTCGACCTCTATTATCCCGACCGGCTCTATCCCCTCCACAACCTCCCTGCTCAGCCCCCACCTCGATGGATCCCTCTTCAGATCCTCCAGCGCGATGTAGTCGTACGGCGCGTGAGCCGGGACTGATCCGACCACCCCCGTGGCGTTCTCCGGATCCACGAAGGCCGCCGGGAGGATGGGCACTCTCTTCCCGGTAATCGGGACCTCGACCTCCTGCCCGAACCTCACCTCGAACGGCTCGACTTTCCCCACGCGGTAGCCCTGGGCCCTGAGTTTCTCCGCCGCCGCCCTGCTCACGACCCACCTCTCCCCGTCCACCTCGGCCTTCACGTACTCGGTCTGCGGGTTCAGCCAGATGTTTGTTGCCCCGAAGATGGTCTCCGGCCTGAGGGTGGCCGCCGGGAAGACAAGGTCTCCCATCCTGTACTTCACGAGCGTGAATTCGACCATCTCCACGCCTTCCCCCTCCAGCAGGTCGTGATCCGTCACAGGGTTCCCGCACCTCTCACACCACCTGACCGGATGCCTTCCCTTCACGATCAGCCCGGCGTTCCAGATCTTGTGGTACTGCCAGGTGACGAACTTCTTGTAGTGCGGGTCTATCGTTCTGAACTCTCTCCTCCAGTCTATCGAGTAGCCGAGGCTCTCCATCCCCCTCCTGTAGCTCATCTCGCTCTCCTTCGCGAAGTAGTTCCCGTAGAACTCCGGGTTCTCAAACATCTTCAGCATCTCCGGCCTTACCCCGTATCTCTCCGTCAGAACCCTCACGAGGGACGGGTCGCGGTTGGCAATCCTCCTGGCAGCCCCCACTATCGGCGTCCCCGTGAAGTGGTAGGCCATCGGGAAAAGGACGTTGTAGCCCCTCATCCTCCTGTAGCGTGCCACGACATCAGGAACCGTGTACGTCCTGCCGTGCCCGATGTGCATGGGCCCGGAGACATATGGATAGGCAACCGTCAGGTAGAACTTTGGCCTCTCATCCGGCTCCGACTCAAAAATCCCCGCCTCCCGCCAGGCCCTCTGCCAGTCCCTGCAGATCTCCCTGAAATCTCTCATCAGAGAACCTCCTCCCGGGAGGCTTTTTAACCCTCCCCCGGCCTGGAGACCTCCTCAACCGCAGCCCTTATCGCATCGTCAAGCCCTTCTACCCGGGTCCCTCCACCCTGTGCAAAGTTGGGCCTTCCGCCTCCCCCGCCCCCGATCATCCGGGAGACCTTCGAGATGATCCGCCCGCAGTCCACGCCCTTCTCAACGGCCTTCCTTCCCGCCATCATCATTATCCTCGCCGACCCCCCGCTGGCCCCGCCGACAACAACGACCGCATTCTCGTCCTCTCCGACGATCCTCTCGCACGCCTTTATCAGCTCCCCGGACCCGATTTCATCAATCCTCGCGCTGATCACCTTCAGCTCACCCATCCCGACCGCCCTGCTCTTCATCAGATCGGCGAGCATCTCCCCGACCCTTGTCTCCATCCTCTCCACCTTTCTTCTGAGATCCTTCACCTCCTCGATCATCCTCTCCACGGCCTCGGGCAGCTTTTCCTCCTGAACCCCCAGCATCTCAGAAATTCTGGCCAGCCCCGCCTCCCTCTCCCGGATCACCCTCAGGGCGGCCTCCCCGGCCGCAAACTCTATCCTCTCTATCCCGTCCTGAATTCTCTCAATCCCGGTGATCTTCAGAAGCCCGACCTCCCCCGTGCTCTCGCAGTGGGTCCCAGCGCACGCCTGCACGTTCCACCCCTCAACCTCCACCACCCTCAGCTTCCTTCCCGGGACAACACCGCCCTGATAGAGCTCGAACCCGTACCTGCCCTCGGCCTCGTTCCTGTCCATCCACCTGGCCAGCACCCTGCGGTTCTCAAAGATGACCCTGTTGCACAGCCTCTCCACCTCCTCCATCTCCCCCCTGCTTATCCGTCTGAAGTGCGAGACATCCAGCCTGGATCTCTCCACGCCCTTCTGCGCTCCCTGCTGCCAGACGTGCGGTCCCAAGACCTTCTTGAGCGCCCCCAGAAGTATGTGTGTTGCCGTGTGGTGGACCATCAGGGACCTCCTCCTCTCCCAGTCGACCCTTCCCGTGACCCTCTGCCCCCTCCGGAAGACTGCCGGCTCCACCCTGTGCAGGACGATGTCCCCAGCCTTCAAAACCTCCTTCACCGCCGCCCTAGCTTCCCCCGCCACGATCTCACCGATGTCCGAAGGCTGCCCGCCGCCCTCCGGGTAGAAGGCCGTCCTGTCGAGGACGACATAGTTTCCTATCACCTTCAGAACCCTCGCCTTGAACTCCGCAAGATACGGCCTCTCGTAGAACAGAAGCCTCGTCGGCCTCAGCCCCTTCAGCTCTCCCTCATCGACCGGCGAGGTCTGCGCCGGCACGTGCCTGACCCTGGAGTGGGACTTGGCCACCCTTATGTAGAAATCCTCGGGGACCTCAACCCTCACCCCAGCCCTCGCCGCAACCTCCCGGACGATCTCCGGCGGAAGCCCGTGGCTGTCGTAGAGCACGAGAAGCTGCTCCTCGGTTATCTCCCTCCTGTCCGCCGGCATCTCTGCCACCATCCTCTCCAGCAGTCTGACTCCCCTCTCAAGGGCCTCGGAGTACTTCCTCTCCTCCGCCTCCGTCACCTGCAGGATGTACTCCCTCCTCTCGGAGATCTCCGGAAACTGTCCGCTCAGCTCCCGAACCATCATGTCTACGAGCTCGGCGAACGGCACGGAGATCCCAAGCCATCTGGCCATCCTTATCGCCCTTCTCAGGACGAGCCTGGCCAGATATCCCTCCCTCACGTTGCTGGGAGTTATCCCGTCCGCGAACATGAACGAGAGGCACCTGAGGTGATCGACTATCGCGTAGACCGACTCGATCGGCTCGAGCATCCTCTGCAGCTCCTCCACGCTCACCCCGACCCTCTCCGAGACCTTCAGCCTCAGCGTCTGCAGGTCCCTCCCGCTCTCGATGTCGATTATCCCGGCCATCTTCGAGTTCTCCCGGAGAATGTGCTCCGGCGGCATCTCCACCCCGGCCATCCTCCTGACCCTCTCAATCATCTCCCCGAAGACGGCATCGTACCCGGTCGGTGTCCCCTGCGAGAGCCAGACCAGCCTCTCCATCCCGTACCCCGTGTCAACCACCCTTATCGGGAGCTTCCTGTAGTTCCCCGACTCCCCGGCGTACCTCATGAAAACGAGGGTGGCAACCTCCAGCCCGCCGACGTTCACCTCAAAGTCCTCCCCGGCGTTCCCGCCCCCCTCCCAAAAGCTCTCTATGTACGAGAGGTCCTCCGGCCTGAGGCCGAGCCTCTCAGTCATGAACTCGTGGCACAGCTCGACCGTCTCGTTGTTCCAGTAGACTGTCCTGCGCGGGTAGTTGAAGGCGTGGTGGCCCCCCATGAAGAAGAGCGTGAAGTGCCTGCCTGACCTGCCAACGTTGTCTATGTCCTTCAGCCTGATGCTCGGCTGGCTGATCACAAGGGGGTTGGCCGGCGGCGGGACGAGGCCGCTGGTCACCCACGGCTGAAATCCCGCAATAGAGGCTATCGTCAAGAATATGTCATCCCTCCACCTCGCAACGACGGGGTACCTCCTGACGATCCTGTGCCCCCGCCTCTCGAAGAACCTGAGAAACTCCCTCTCCATCTCCTGGAGGGTGTACGCCTTCCTCATCGGCGGTTTCCCTATGAATGTGTACTCAACACACGGAGTGTCCCCGCAGAGTTCCCTCCCCGGGTCGAGCGTCCAGAAGAACCTGCCGCATCCCGGGCACCTCTTTCTGACGAACCCCTCCTCCCTAAACAGCTCGACCTTGTGGATCCCGGGCATGCATCCCAGCCTATACTAACTGCTCGCCAGCGTTAAAACGCTTGATTTCCCGCCGGCGCCCCTTATCCGAAGAGCGCTCCGAGGCCGGCGAGGGCCTCCTCCTCTTTCTTCTCCTCCTTCTTTTCCTCGACCTTCTTCTCTTCTGCCTTCGCAGCCGGTGCGGCGGCCTGCACAGGAGCCGCGGCCGGAACGGCGACACCCTTGATGGCCTCATCTATGTTTATGTTCTTCAGAGCCGAGACCAGAGCCCTCACCCTGGCCTCGTCCACCTCCACTCCGGCGGCCTTCAGTATGCCGGTGATTCCGGCCTCGTCTATCTGCTTGCCCGCCGCATGCAGCACCAGCGCCGCGTGTATGTATTCCATTCCGTTCACCTCCATCACCCGAAGAGCGCACCCAGTCCTGATAGCTCTTCTCCTTCTTTAGGTTTCTCTTCCACTTCCTCCTTTTTAGGTTTTTCCTCCGTCACCGGGGTGGCCTCCGCCGAGCCGATCATCCTCCTCAGATCATCATCAAGAGCGGACGGATCCACCTCACCGACCCTTCTGGCCAGCGATAGCATCTCACCGAACGCCACGGCGATGAGGCTGGGTATCGCTTTGTCCACAGGGAACCTGCAGGCCACGGCCAGCCCGATGGCCTTCCTCTCCGCCTCCGCCAGCATTATCCCGACCGTCAGGGCCGTCGGATAGCCCGCGTTCAGCGACAGGCAGAAGCCGGCGGTGATGGCCTTCCCGAGCTCGGACATGACCTTCTCCTCGTCTATCTCCAGCACCTCTCCGGCGTAGACCATCCCCTGCTCAAAAGCCGCCCTCATCCTGAGGCCGAGCTCAACCGGGAGTATCCCGAACTTTGCCAGCACTTCCGAAATTTCCTTTGTTATAACATCTCCGGCCTTCAGCAGCCTGCAGTCCTCCGTGACAACAACCTTTCCGGCCTGAATTCTCGCCTTGATTCCGGCCCTCTGCAGCTCACCCACAACCGGGCCGGGCGGGAGGTCCGTCTCACCCGCAGGTATAACGATGTCCGCCGCCGCCACGCTTCCCGGCCTTGCCGGGGCCTTGGTCCTGCTCTTCGCGAGGATTCTGTTCAGTTCGAACGGGCTTTTTTCCGTCAGGATCAGACAGGTCTGCCCTTTCACATAGTCGCACAGCTTTTCAACCCCGGGCTTCAGCCCGGCGGCCTTCTGAAGGGCCAGTCTTATGAGCGTGTTTTTCGCCACAATCAGCTTGGCCTCCCCCCTGAGTTTCTGCCTCAGGAGCTGGAACTGGCTGGCCGGCAGGTTGCTCATGTCAGCAATCCCGATCACGCTGTGCTGCGCGATCAGCCGGGCCATTTCCTCGACAAGGTCCGTCTTCCAGGGCTGAACTTTCTTGGCCGCCGCGATCATTTCACCACCACCTTGGCTGGCTTCCCCATCGTGGTCTTCAGGTAGACCGCCTTTATCTTTCCCCCTATGTCGGCTATCTTCCTCTCGATTTCCTCCACCACCGTCGCGGCGTTCTCCGCGAGTTCCTCGTCCTTCATCGTCTCATCCCCGATTCTTGCCTGGAAGCAGAGCTGTCCCCTGTTCATGATCCTGACGGTTCTCCGCAGCTTTTCGATGAGCGGCACAGGGTCAGCCGTGGACGGAACGGGCCTGGGCATCTTTCCCCTGGGTCCGAGAACCGGTCCGAAAATTTTTCCGACCAGAACCATGAGCTCCGCTTGGGCCGCCGTGAGATCGCACTTTTCCACGAGCTTTTTTATCTCCTTCTTGTTCCCCTCTAACCTCTGAATCTCCTCCCTTCCGATGACGATGTCCGCTCCCCCATCTCTGGCCCTCCTGGCCAGCTCACCGTCGGCGAAGAAAAGTATCCTCTGAGGCCTGCCCGGGACGTGGGGCAGCGTGACCTCAACAGTCCCCCTGCTCTCCGGCTTCTTCGGGTTCAGCCCCTCCACCGCTATCGAAATTTCAAAGCTCTGCTTCAGCCTTCTCTCCCCCTTCGCTTCCTTTGCCTTCCTCACGGCCTCCAGAAGCGTCTCCCTGTCAACTGTCATCCTTTATCACCTCGTCGTACTTCCCCTCATCTATCTCCTTCTGCACGGTTCTCGGGTCCTTCCCCTCAACGGTCACGCCCATGCTCACGCATGTCCCTAGGACCTCCTTGACCGCCGCCTTCAGGTTCTTCGCCAGGCTTCTCTCCCTTTTGATCTTCGCTATCTTCACGGCCTGCTCGATCGTGAGGTTCCCGACGACCTCCTTCCCAGGGTTCTGCGCCCCCCTCTCGAGCCCAAGCTCCTTCCTGATCAGAGCGGAGACCGGCGGCAGCCCCACCCTTATTTCATACTGCTTGGTCTTCGCGTCGATGACTATGGTGACAGGAACCTTCATCCCCTCGAAGTCCTTCGTCTTCTCGTTGATCTCGGCCACAACCTTCCCGACGTTCAGACCAAACGGTCCCAGGGCTGGACCTATGGGTGGACCGGGCGTCGCCTTCCCACCATCTACAAGGAGCTTTACCTCCGGCGACATTCCTATCTCTCTCCGACCTCTTCAAAAGTGGTTATCACTGTTTAAAAGGATGTTCCAGTATCACTCCTTCCTCTCTATGACCTTTATAGCGTCGACCTTGACGGTAACCGGAATCGGCACGGTTGACTCAACGAGTTCAATCGTGATCTCCTCCTTCTGTTCATCAACCCTGATTACCTTCGCCCTGCTTCCCTTGAACGGTCCCATCGTTATCTCCACGAGATCGCCGACGCCCACCCTGATCGGCGGGGCCCCGGGCGTTATGAATGGCTCTATTTCCTTTAGATTGACCTCCCTCTCCACGACGCCCTTCGCATGCTTTATCCCGGAGCGGAGCCTCTCGACCACCGTCTGATCCCCGGCAACCTCTACGAAGATATAGCCCTTCAGCCCGTGCGGGACGACTATTGAGATGAGCTCCTTGATTCCCTTGCTCTTTGCCCTGGCGTGGAGCATGTCCGCGGTTGCCCTCTCCTGACCGATCGTTGTCTTGACCGCGTACATTCTTGGCCTGATTTCCTCCAACCTCAGACCCCCTGTATGATTGTTGCCAGATACATGATGATGAAGCCAAGCAGGCCTATCAGGATGAATCCAAGTCCGCTTATCTTCGCGATTCTGCTGTACTCATCCGAGCCGGGCTTTCTGGCTATCTGCAGGAGGCGCTTGCAGTTTTGAAGGAACTCCCTCATCCTATATCTCCTTCAGTCCAAAGTCCAGTTCAATTTTTCTCACAGGCCTGGGCCCGACCGCGTAGGGGGAGTGGACCCCGGTAAGGACGGCGATGACCCTCATGGTCTTTTTCAGATTCTCGTTGATCTGGGCCCCCCAGATGACGTGCCCTTCCGGATCTATGACCTCGGAGATTTTGGAGACAACCCTTTCGGCCTCCGCGACCGTGAGATCCGGTCCACCGGCAACGTTTACCAGAGCTCCCCTCGCCCCCGTCATGTCAACGTCCAGCAGCGGGCTGTTCAGAGCCGCATTTGCGGCGTCCTCAGCCCTGTTCGCCGTGTCCGACTCACCTATCCCGATCGCCGCTATCCCGCTATCCTTCATAACCGCCTTGACGTCGGCAAAGTCCAAGTTGACGAGCCCGGGCTTCGTTATCATCTCCGTTATCCCCTTTATGCTGTTCATCAGAATCTTGTCCGCGAGCTCGAAGGCTGAGATGAGCGAGATGTTCGGCGCCAACTGGAGGAGCTTGTCGTTCGGGATTATCAGTATGCTGTCGGTCACCGGCTTGAGCCTCTCCAGCCCCTTGGTGGCGTTCTTCATCCTTCTTGTGCCCT
>CAZZKZ010000077.1:0-2166 GCA_964654915.1 Hadarchaeota archaeon (SeqCode) | reverse complement strand
AACCTCCGACTCATCGATCATGTCAACCCCCAGTGCCTCAAGGACCTGCGCCTCCGCGAAGTGGCCTATCCTGCACTTCGCCATGACCGGGATGGTCACGGCGTCCCTTATCTCCTTGCTCAGGGCAGGGTCAGCCATCCTGGCCACCCCTCCACCCGCCCTTATGTCTCCGGGACCCGCCTGGAGGGCCATGACAGCGACCGCCCCTGCCTCCTCCGCTATCACCGCCTGCTCCGCGTTGGTGACGTCCATTATGACTCCGCCCTTCTGCATCTTGGCGAAGCCTCTCTTCAGCCGCTCGGACCCAACCACGAGTTCCATCCCTATCCCTCAAGTAAAGAAAAAAGAAAGACAAACCTATAAAGCTTTGTTCTCAGCCTTCCTTCTCAGCCATCAGATTGAGAAGGTCGACGAGCCGGCAGGAGTATCCCCACTCGTTGTCGTACCAGCCGAGAACCTTTACCATGTTGTCCATGACCATCGTGCTCAGTCCGTCGATTATGCACGAGTGCGGGTTGCCGACGATGTCCTGCGAGACCAGCGGATCCTCCGAGTACTGGAGAATGCCCTTCAGCTCCCCTTGGGCGGCTCTTTTGAACGCCTCGTTGACCTCCTGAACGGTCGTCGGCTTCTCGACCTCGGCCACGAAGTCCGTTATGGATCCGTCCGCGACCGGAACCCGGAGGGCAAGACCGTTGAGCTTGCCCTTCAGATCCGGGATAACCTCCCCGATCGCGACCGCGGCCCCCGTCGTCGTCGGAATTATTGAAAGCATGGCCGCTCTTGCCCTGCGAAGGTCTCTGTGCGCCAGGTCGAGAAGACGCTGGTCGTTCGTCACGGCGTGGCAGGTCGTCATGAATCCCCTCTTCACCTTAAAGTTCTCGTGCAGCACCTTGACCATCGGAGCCAAGCAGTTCGTCGTGCATGAGGCGTTTGAGATGATGAAGTGCTTCGACGGGTCATACCGTTGGTGGTTCACGCCGATGACGATGGTCACGTCCGGGTTCTTCGCGGGCGCAGATATCAGCACCCTCTTCGCCCCCGCCGTGAGGTGCTTGCTTGCGCCGTCTCTAGATGTGAATGCACCTGTCGACTCCAGCACGTAGTCGACCCCGAGGTTCTTCCACGGGAGGTTGGCCGGATCCTTCTCCGCCAGGGTCTTGATCTCCATGCCGTCGACGATTATCGAGCTGTCCTTTGCCTTTACCTCTCCCTCGTAGATCCCGAAGACAGAGTCGTACTTGAACAGGTGCGCAAGTACATTCGTGTTGGTGAGGTCGTTGATGGCCACGATCTCAAAGTTTTTCTTGAATTTCTCGTTCTCCAGCGCGGCTCTAAGGAACAGGCGTCCTATCCTTCCGAATCCATTTATGGCAATTCTCATTTTCATCCGCTTATCTCGATACTGCGCGCTTTTAAGACTTTCGGTAGCGGTGTCCGCTGCCTAGGTAGTCGGTTAAGAGCTGAGGAGGCGGAGATTAGAAATGTGGAGACCTGCAAGATTTGTGACATAAAATCCGAGAAAATATCGAGGGTTCTGGGGGTATGCGCCTCATGCGTGAGGGAGAGGTTCGAGGAGGCCAAACTCTACATCGCAGAGGCCCACGCCAGGGTCAGGTCAGCCCACGGCCTCCCGCCGGAGCCGCCCTCGGATTCCAGAGGTGCCAGGTGCGAGGACTGCGGAAACCTGTGCAGGATACCCCCCGGCGGGGTCGGATTCTGCGGCATCGTCGCCAATGAGAACGGCAGGCTGGTCAGGAGGTTTGGAACGCCCGACAGAGGCCTTCTCACGTTCTACCACGATCCGCTGCCTACCAACTGCGTCCCGGCGGACTTCTGCGCGGGGTCGAGCGGAGCCGGGTACCCGAAATGGTGCAGGACGCCCCACGGGGACATCGGGTGGTACAACTTGGCAGTTTTCCTCGGAAGCTGCACGTACAGCTGCCTTTTCTGCCAGAACTATAGCTTCAGGGACCTCACCTCTGAGGGAGGTCCGGTCGTCAGCTCGGCGGAGCTGGCTGAAAGGGCACACGGCAGGGTCGGCTGCGTCTGCTACTTCGGCGGGGACCCGTCCAGCCAGATGCCATTCGTCATCGCCCCGGCCGAGCTGATAGCGGGGAGGGCCGGGCGGGGAAACAGGAGAATCCGGATATGGCTTGGGGCGGA
>CAZZKZ010000076.1:0-14860 GCA_964654915.1 Hadarchaeota archaeon (SeqCode) | reverse complement strand
CCGCCGGCCCGCCTCCCGGCCGCGTGCCCGACGTTCGCCACGTCGACGCTCACCGTCACCGTTTCGCCGGGCCTCACGTTGTCCTTCGACAGCCTGAGGTTCTCGACTATGATATTGGGTCTGGGGGTCTCGGCGGATGGTGCCTCCTCCACGCGCACGGTGTGGACAACGGGCTGCGAGATGTTCCCGGCCGCGTCACTGGCCCTGACTCTGATCGTGTGGGACCCTGTTGAAAGCTCGACGGAAAATGAAAACATGACGGTCCGGTCAGGGGAGATGCTCAGAGCCGACCACTGGCCGCCGTCCACGCTGAACTCGACGCTCACAACGCTGGTCGTTTGATCCTCCGCCTCACCGGCGTAGGTTAGAAGGTTGTCCCGGGTGTTCTCGGGAGGGTACTGCGTCAGACACACGGCCGGCGGCACCGTGTCTATCGTTATCGCTTTGACGAGTGACACGATCTCGCCGAACCCTCCGAGAAGGATGACCCTCCACCAGTACCTGCCGTCTGACAGCGCCGTCTGGGGTGTGTAGGCATTCTCCGCTCCCAGCAGGACATCCAGAACGACGTTTTCAAGTCCGGGGTCCGTGGCAATCAAAAATCTCGCGTTCTCCGTGCCGGGCAGCAGCTCCCAGCTGAAGGTCGGCCGGTTGTCTGAGGATACCGTGCCGTCCGGAGGATATGTTGAAACCGTGGCGAAGATCAGGGAATATGATTTTCCGGCTTCCGCATCAAACACGTAAATGTCGAGCGCGCTGTCATAGGCCGGTCTGAGGTCCTCGCCGCTTTCCGTCTCAAGCGAGAGGAGCGCCGACTGCTCGCCGATCAGCGCGCACCTGTACTCCCCCTCGACCGCGAGGAGCCTGAATGTGATGCGTCCGTTTTCTCTCTTGACCTCTGCCGGGGCATCGGTGTAGAGCAAGAGCCCCTCGTCCAGCGGGTGAAACTGGAGGAGTGCAAGCTCCGGCAGCATGCCAGAGCAGTATGGCGGCTGACTTATTGCCCCGAGCTTTTCGTCGAACCTGGAGATCCCGAAGCCCTCCAGAGGTATGAACCAGTTGAGGTTCACCGGTAGGGGCCACTCCTTCGGCACCCCCGTGTATATGTTCGATTTGTCTTGGTGGAAGGGTGCAAGCGAGTCGCGTGCGGATGTCCCCTTGTATCTGAGAAGCTCGGAGGTGAGCTGGACGGCCTCCGGCATCAGAACATCCCTGCCCTCGAGCAGGTAGAGGTGCAGATATTTTATTATCGCCTGCTCCTCCCAGCCGTTGGCGTAGGAGAGGTTGGGCCTAGCGCTTGTGAGCAGGAAGATGATCCTGTTCGCATAGTTCTGGACACCCCAGCGGAAATCAGGATTGAAGAGCCACGAATCCCGCAGGATTGTGGCCAGCGGTATGTAGGATCCCTCGAGGTATCTGGAGTCTCCGGTCAGCTCGTAGAGCCTCAGGAGGGCGAGAGCCCCTATGGGCGTGGCAAAAAACTCGTACGAGAATTCGAATCCCATGTGAAGCAGGGCCTCGGCGGCCCTCTTCGCCTCTTTCAGGAACTCCACATTTTCCGTGAACTTGTAGTAGTAGAGCATTATGAAAATGTACTGGCCGACCGCCTCGAACTGGTATCCGCCGTCCTCGATCGGGGCGCTGTTGTAGACATCTGCCCTGAACGTGAAAATGTAGTCAACCCCTCTCCCGAAATCCATTATCACGTCGGCGGTGTCGACGAACATGCTTTTGACGTTCTCGTCGTTGAAATGCTCGGCGTAAATTGCCCACTCGCAGTAGTCGTAGAGGAAGTGAACGGGCTCAACCGTTCCGCCGCTTCCGAAGATGCCCCTGCTGCCCTTCCTGTTTGTGTAGTTCGGGTTGTATTTGCCCGCTATTATCCGTCTGGCGTTCTCCACGAACCTCGCGGCGTTCTCGGACTGGAATCTCTCGGCGTAGATGGAATAGGAGGTTATGCCGTAGGGATGCAGACCTCCCTTCCTCCCTATCTTTGCCAGCTCCGCGTCCTGCTCCATCAGATCGCGGATGGAGTTTTCGACGACGCCCGGCCAGTCGGTGTACCGCGTAGGGGGTTTCTCAACCAGCTGGTAAATTGAGTAGAGACTTTTTATGAAAATTTTTGAATAATCCACCGTCGAGTAGATGCCGGGGCAGGAGGGATAGAGCGAGAAGATGCCGTTTGAGATGAGAAGGAATTCATTCTCGGTTAGGCTTCCCCTGTTCGTGGGCACGTCGTAGCCGAAGGATATCGGGAGGGTCTTGGAGGTGCGGAAGAAGCCGGGCGGCTGTCTGACAACGTCGTTCGTGTGATTGGTGTAGCCGTCTATCATTGCAAAGAAGTTTCCCGAGCGCTCGAAGAACCTGTTGAGGGAGGTGAAGTCACAGTAGTAGAGGAAGGTCGAGCGCAGAACCGTCGGGTCACCGAAGAAAACGAACTGGTTGAGATCGCGGCAGTACTCGTCATGCAAACCCCCGCTCCAGGCGTTCGGGAGACCGTCTAGGTAGTCTATCAGCATGGGGTCGATGTTGGAGCCAGCGTTGTCAGTGTAGCGGAACTCGGGGTAGCTCCCCGAGAAGAAGTTCTGGGAGGCCTGCACGCCGGTCGTTGGTCTGACGAGGAGACGGTAGTTGACCGTCCTCGGTAGCGATCTGGGGAGGATGATGAGAACCTCGTACTCCGCCCACCAGAGCGACCCGGATATCCTAGCGGTTATGTTCTCACCGTTCTCGACGCTGATCTTCGAGACGTTGGCTGGACTCAGAACCTGCAGATTTGGATCCCCTCCTCCCGGAACTAGTCTGAGGAATCTCGAGGAGCCGCAACTCTCGTTGTATATGGATATGAAACCCGATGACTTTGTGTAGCTGAGGACATATTCGCCGGTTCTGAGCATGAAGGAATTCTCATCCGCGCTGACGATGCAAACTTCCGCGATTTCGAATGTGAAGACCCGGGAGACCGTGGATGCACCGGATCTCCCCACCGCCGTGATCCACCAGGTGTGAACCCCGGGATCCAGGGGCGGAGATCTCCACCCGGTTACGCCGGCCGGAACGTTCTCGATGTTAACGCCGTCTATCCATACCTCATAGTGAGAAAGGCCGAGAACATCCTCCCTCGAGTTCTCCCAGACGAAAAGCGGCCTCCTGTCTGAAATCGTCTTTCCGTTCAGGGGGGAAAGGAGGCTGAACGGAGCGGGCCTGGGTCTGGTGTCCACCCTGAACCTCCGGACCTGTGAGGGTGTGCGCCCGCCCTCTCCCACCGAAACGACTCGCCAGCAGAAGACACCATCGGGCAGCGGGATGAGAGGAGTGTAGCTTCCCTGCCTGCCCTCGAGATTCTCCGAAATGAAAACCGTCGAAAAGCTCTCGTCGTCCGATATCTGCAGGATCTGGCTCGAGGCGGTCGGGCTCGGAATCCACATCAGAGCCGGTGTGGAACCGACGACCGCGCCATCCTCGGGTTGCAGCAGAACGGCGGGCGAAGGCGGACCCGCCCAGACCTCCTCTTGCCCAACGGAGGTTGCGGGATCCTGGCTCAGATACCTTCTGACTAGGAACCAGTCAAAGTGATACGAGGAGGATCCGCCGCCGTCCCAGACCGCGAGGTTGTACTTGTCGCAGTTGTTGTTCGGGTCCGAAAGGGGATTCCAGTTGTTCGTCTTCTCGGAAGAGACCCAAATTGTCTTTCTGTAGTCTCCGTTGTCCTCCCCGTACAGGAAGTTCGTCCTGATCCTGTTGTTGGAGTAGAGAGACACGCAACCGATGTACCACTTGCCGGCCTCGACGATCGCGGGGGACTGCTCGCCATCGGAGAAGAAGCGATAGCCGGAGATGCTGTGAATGCACGCGTACTCCCTCTGGCCCCCGAAGCTTCCGGGACCGCTCAGGAAAAGGCCACCGCGGTAAACGGACCTCGCCCTGACCCTGAACTCTATCACGCGCTCGGCCGTCCGCTCCGTCCAACCGGGCTTGTTCTCGATTTTTGACATCTGATCTCCGTAGTCGAAAAGCGTGACGTGCTCGCCTCTCCAGCCAACACCGAATGTGTTCAGAACGTTCCACCCGTGCGACCTTCTGTAGCCGCCAAAGTCAGCAAATGACAAAAAGACGTCGTGGCCGTTCTCCATGCTCGTCGCGCTTGGGTTTCCGTAGTACATCCAGATTTCGCCGTCAGAGTTCTCCAGCCTTCTAACCCAAGCTACGTTCGTGTACTCGCCCTCTGCTTTTTCAATCCAGTAGGGGAGCGGGTCGCCGGTCTCGTCCTCGAGGAACCTTATGCTCGGATACATGCTCTTCGGGATCTCGGGCGGAATGACGACCTTTATCTGGAAGTTCTCCGGGTGCGCACCGCTTATGGTGATCTTCCTGCGGTAGGGCCACGCGTCGTTCCACCAGCTCTGCTCAAGAGTGCAAAAGGAATTTGAGTGCGACACCCGGGGAACCGTAGAGAGAATGATGAAAGCTAGGAGGAGACACGTGACCGCTTCGTTGCGCATTGTTTTTCTTTTGTGTTTTCTTCATAAAAATCTTTCGTGCACTCACGTAAGTGGACAACTTTCTACCGGCAAGGAATACCTCCACGCCAGTGGGGAAAAGTTTTAAAGCGATACACATGAATCTTGACAACGAGAGGTTTGGGATAATGGCTGTGACCTACGAGGGAAGGGAGAAGACTTCTGCTCTTCCAATGTTGCCTAAGAAGGTCAGGAAGAGGGATGGAAGGCTTCAGGATTTCGATCCGGAGAAGATCACGCGCGGGATTTTCAGGGCGGCGCAGGATGTCGGCGGGACGGACCGCAGGCTCGCCGAGCTGATAACGAGGGAGGTCCTGGAAAAGCTCCCGAGGGAGGAGGTTGTCGACAGCAAAACGATAGGGGACATAGTCGAGAAGGTCCTGATAGAGAGGGGACACGCCAGAACGGCAAAGGCCTACATCCTCTACAGGAAGCACAGGGAGGAGCTCCACCGCCTGAGGTCAACCTCCCTCGAGGTCGAGAGGCTCGTCGACGAGTACATCGGGAGGATAGACTGGAGGGTGAACGAGAACGCGAACGTCCCGGTCTCCATGAGCGGTCTCGAGCACCACGTTGCCGGCGTCGTGATAAGCAACTACACGCTGTCGAGGGTTTACCCGCTCGAGGTGGCGGACGCTCACGTCGACGGCGACTACCACATCCACGACCTCTACCGCGGGATAACCGGCTACTGTGCAGGCTGGAGCCTCCCCAAGCTCCTGCAGGAGGGGTTCAACGGGGTCCCGCACAGGGTCTCCTCAAATCCTCCGAGGCATCTGGACACGGCGCTTCTGCAGATGGTCAACTTCATCGGAACCCTCAGCAACGAGTGGGCGGGGGCCATGGCATTCAACTCCGTCGACACGCTTCTGGCCCCGTTCGTCAGGAGGGACGGCCTGACATACAGGGAGGTCAAGCAGGCGATCCAGACCTTCGTCTTCAACCTGAACGTGACGACGAGGTTCGGTGGGCAGACGCCCTTCACGAACATCACGCTGGACCTCACCATCCCTGAGGACCTCGCGGATAAGCCGGCCATAGTCGGAGGCGAGCCGTGGGAGCCGTACGGGGACTTCCAGGAGGAGGCGGAGATGATCAACAGGGCCTTCCTCGAGGTCTTCATGGAGGGGGACGCGAACGGGCGGCCCATGACCTTCCCGATTCCGACCTACGGGATAACGAATGACTTCGACTGGGACTCCGACTTGGCCGATCTCCTCTTCGAGATGACCTCGAGGTACGGGCTGGCCTACTTCAGCAACTTCATGAACTCTGACCTGAGGCCGAGCGATGTGCGGTCGATGTGCTGCCGGCTCAGGCTCGATCTCCGGGAGCTGAGGAACAAGGTGACCGGCGGGCTCTTCGGGGCGGCCGACGCGACCGGAAGCGTGGGAGTCGTCACCATAAACCTCCCCAGAATCGGCTACCTGAGCAGGAACGAGGACGAGTTCTTCGAGAGGCTCGGCTACGTGATGGAGCTGGCGAAGAGGTCGCTGGAGATAAAGCGGGTGATCGTGGAGAGGAACATGAGGAACGGGCTGCTGCCGTACACGCTCAGGTACCTCGGGACTCTCGACAACCACTTCTCGACCATCGGGCTGGTGGGCATGCACGAGGCCTGCCTCAACCTCCTGGGCGTCGGGATAGAGACGGAGGAGGGCCACCGGTTCGCGATGCGGGTCCTCGACTTCATGAGGGAGAGGATAGCCGACTTCCAAGAGGAGACTGGTCACCTCTTCAACCTCGAGGCGACGCCGGCAGAGTCGACATCCTACAGGCTGGCGATGATAGACAAGCAAAAGTACCCGCAGATAAAGACCTCCGGCAGCAGGGCGCCCTACTACACGAACTCGACCCAGCTCCCCGTCAACCACGGGATGACGCTCGCCGAGGTCATAAGGCACCAGGAGCCGCTTCAGATCCGCTACACGGGAGGGACCGTGCTCCACATCTTCATGGGGGAGGAGGCACCGGACAGGGACGGGTGCAAGCTGCTGGTGAAGCGGGTTTTCGAGAGGAGCAGGCTGCCGTACGTGACAATCACGCCAACGTTCTCCATCTGCCAGGACCACGGGTACATCCGCGGGAAGCACAACAGCTGCCCGAGGTGCGGAAAGCAGACGGAGATCTACTCGCGCATAGTTGGCTACTACAGGCCCGTCCAAGACTGGAACGCCGGAAAGAAGGAAGAGTTCGAGGAGAGGTCGCTCTACGACAGAAGAATGGGGGAAATAATAGCGGTCTGATGTCTCCCGACGGGGACCGGTCGCTGGCCGCGGTGTGCGGCGGCATAGAAATATAAGAATGGGACATCGAAGAATTTTGAGAACATGTTGCTGTCGGACAGGGACATCTTGGAGGAGATGAAGAACGGGAACATAATAATTGAGCCGTTTGACCCCGCGAGGCTTCAGCCAAACGGCTACGACATCTCGGTTGGGCCGGTTTATTACTGCCTGAGGCGGGACATGGATGTTTTATTCCCGTTTGACAGGGAGCTGCTCGAGAAGGCATTCGTAAGAAATGTGGCAGAAACCAGAACCGTGGAGATCGAGGGGAGAAAATTCCGGGGCAGGTTCATAGAGATCCCCCCCTACGGCTTCGTGCTGGCCTCAACCGCTGAGAGGGTCGGGACGAAGAACGGGGTCGTGGCATCCATAAGGACGAGATCATCCCTAGCGAGGTGCGGGATATGCATAGTCAGGGGTGCGGGCTGGGGAGATGTCGGGTTCGACGGGATATGGACCGTCGAGATAGTGTCCGCCATAGACAAGACCTTCTATCTTCCCGTCGGGATGAGAATCGGGCAGATGGTTTTCTTCAAGACCAAGAGCCCGCCCCAGAACCCCTATCAGGGAAAGTATTCAGGTTTCTCCGAGCCGGTTCTGCCCTCTCTGTACAGGGACAGGGATCTCAACAGGCTTGTGGAGGAGATCAGATGAGGGTCAGGCTCTTGGCCTTCACACCCGAACCGGAAAAAATCGCGGCTGCCGCGGCCCGCTCCTGCAAGTCGAGGAAGGATGCCGCGGAGCTCCTCAGGGACGAGGAGGAGAGGCTGCCAAGGGTTCTGAGGACGTGTGTTGAGATGGGGCACACCTCCGTGCTCGAGCACGCGGTTTTCACCTTCTCAATCTCCGGGGTGTCTAGGGCGTGCACGCACGAGCTCGTCAGACACAGGATGGCGAGTTACTCCCAGCAGAGCCAGAGGTCGGTCAGGGTTGAGAAATCAGATTATGTCGTTCCACCGACCATTGAGGGCCGCCGGGAGGCGGAGGCCGTCTACAGGGAGGCAATTGCGAGAGCCATGGAGGCCTACGGGAGGCTCGCCGAGATGGGAATTCCCCTCGAGGATGCCAGGTACGTCCTGCCGAACGCAACCTGCACCAACATAGTCGTGACGATGAACGCCAGATCTCTCCTCAACTTCTTCGAGCTGAGGTGCTGCATGAAGGCCCAGTGGGAGATAAGGAAGCTTGCGAATGAGATGCTCAGGCTGGTGAGGGAGGTCGCCCCGGCAATCTTCGAAAAGGCCGGGCCGGCCTGCGTGAGCAGGGGTGTCTGTCCGTACCGGGATGAGAGCTGCCCGATGTATCCGAGGATGAAAGCTTGATAATGGGAGTCCTCCCCCTGTCGACAGTCGACTGGCCGGGCAGGATCTCGGCCGTTGTCTTCTTCGCCGGGTGCAACCTGAGGTGCCCGTGGTGCCAGAACCCCGACTGCGTGACCGGGACGGGAAATGTGGAACTCGGCGATGTCTTCGGGGTGATCGATAGATCCATCCCAATCATCGACTCGATCGTCCTGTCGGGCGGCGAGCCTACTCTCCATCCGGACGCATGCTTGGAGATCCTAAGGTTCGCGAAAGAGAGGAGAATTGCCGGGGCTTTGGAGACTAACGGAACAAGGCCTGAGGCGCTCTCGAGGATTCTGCCCCTTCTAGACTTCGTGGCCATCGATGTCAAGGCGCCGCTTTCGGACCGGGAACTCTACTCGAGGGTCGCCGGCGCGCCGGTCGACACCGCGAGGATAGCCGAGAGCCTGAGGACGGTCTCGGTCTCGGGGGTCGAACTCGAGCCGAGAGTCACGGTCGTGCCGGGGCTGAACGACAGCGAGCAGGTCATCAGAGAGATCTCAAGGAATCTCGCCGAACTCGGGATCCCCAGGATTAGGCTCACGCAGTTCAGGAACGAGAGGACCCTCGATCCGTCCTTCCAGAATCTCCTGTCCCCATCAAGGGAGAAGCTCATGGAGCTGGCGCGCGTTGCGGCCGAGGGAGGGATGGAGGTCAGAATCTTTACCGCCGAGCGCGGGCTGGAGAGGATCCGACGGAACGGATAAATCGGCAGAGCCTCACCGGATTGATGGAGACGATGAGGGAAAACCTGAGGAGATCCGTGCTGCTGGACTTCCTGCTCGGGGGCACCCTGATAGCCGGGGCGGTCCTGCTGGCCGATCTCCTGAACCCGTGGGCCGGCGGGGTCCTGGCCGGGGCGCCGATAAGGAGCGGGCTCGCCATCTGCCTCTACTACGCCCACACGAGGGACACGGACAAGACCGCGCAGCTCGCGAGGGGCGTGCTGGTCGCAATGATTTCAAACGTGTTCTTCGCCCTCACGCTCTACCTCACACTGCCGAGGCTGGGTTTCGTGCCGAGCATGGTTTCGGCTAGCCTCGTCTTCTTGGCCGCCGTTGCGCTCATCGAGCTCCTGGGCGCCCTATAGCCTTCCGGTGAGGACCCTGATCAGCCTCTCGCTGGTCTCTGTCAGCGAGGCCGAGGGCAGCTGGGAGGGCTGGGACTTCCCGGCCACGACCTCCGCAAGCCCGTGGATGGCCGCCGAGGCCGGGCAGTCAGGGTCGTAGGCAACAACCGGAATGCCGTGCAGCTCCGCCTCCCTCACGCGCGGGTCCTCCGGAATCTCGGCGAGAACCCGGATGCCGTCCGCCGCCCTGCCCATGAACTCCTCTATCTCCTCGGGCGGAAGCTCCGACTTCCTGTCGACCCTGTTGACCACGACCCCCCTGGCCCAGCATCCCATCAGGCCGGCGAAGCGCAGGATCTTGTAGCCGTCCACTATGCTCGTGTAGGTCGGGTTGCAGACCAGCAGCATCTCCTTGGCCGCGGCCATCGACAGCATCGTCGTCTCCTGAATGCCCGCCGGGGCGTCTATCAGCAGAAAGTCGGAGGTTGAGAGGAGCTCGTGAACGACCGCCCTGACTCTCTTCCTGTCGACGCCCGAGAGGGCCTCGCTGGCGTCCTCAAACCTGAAACCGGCTGGGAGAAGCCTGACACCGTAGCTCTCCCTGAGGGCATCGGAGAGGCTCGATCTCCCCTTCACCACGTCCAGAAGGCTGGCCCTCATCTGGCTTATTCCCATCACGAGCGCGAGGTTCGCCATCGTCAGGTCCGCGTCCAGAATGGTGACCCTCTTTCCCAGCGAGGCCAGGGCGACCCCGAGGTTGGCCGTGAGGGTCGTCTTTCCAGTTCCCCCCTTCCCGGACGCTATCGAGATGCACCTCGGTCTCGCCCGCACTTGACCACTCCTTCCCATATGGTAAAAGGTGGTTTTTAAAACTGAACACTCTCCCCGTGCGGGGGATCTCAAGGGGAGGACAATATTTAAACTGAATGGAAAGATTATTAAAGTGAGATCCATGACCGACAGAAAAAAGAAAAAACCATCGGACATTTGGTGGGATGATTACTTCAACAATCTCATGAAGGACTTCCTGCACTTCATGGCAAAGGCAGAAAAGGAATTCAGATTGATGGAACACATCTTCCCAAAGGTGGAGAAAGAACCGTATGCTCCTCTCTTTTTCTCGATCCGCATCTCCCAGGATGGCAAGAACCCGCCCAGAATAGAGATCGAGCGCAGCCCGCCGAGGGCCCGACCAATCGAGGAAGAGAGACCGCGCAGAATAGAGATCAAGGAGAAAAAACCTGCAGCGAAACCCGAGGCCGTGAAGTACGAAGAGGCGCCCTACACATACAACGTTGATATCAACCAGGTCAAAGTGGAAATCAACGTTGAGGGCGTTGAGAGCGAGGACAACGTTGACCTGGACTTCCGGAAGGAGTCCTTGGAAATAAAGGTCCACTCGCCGAAAACGGGCAAGGGCTACTATGCCATCCTTCCCCTGCCGGCCTACGTCGATCAGGAGAGGACGGAGATTGAGGTCAAGAAAGATAAGGTGATCATCAAAATCCCGCGAAGACAAACACTGACTGAAGAAGAGGAATGGTAGGGGAGTCCGGATGGGAAGGGAGATCAAGCTGATTGTGGCTGAAAGCATATACCACTCCGACGTCGGCAGGGGGATAGCCAGACTCCCGCCCGACATCATGGAGCTTCTCGAGGTTCAGGAGGGGGATGCAGTCGAGATCAGGGGGACAAAGACCACCGCTGCGGTCGCCATGCAGAGCGTCCAAGACACGGGGATATATGTGATCAGGATAGACGGATACATCAGAAAAAACGCCGGGACATCGATCGGGGAGAAGGGCACCGTCTCGAAGGCGAACGTGAAGGAGGCTAGGACGGTTACCATCGCTCCCGAGAGACCTCTCGGCTACAGGGTGAGCGAGGAGGAGATAAAGCCGCAGCTGATTGGCCGGGTCATGACGGCGGGTGACATCATCATCCTCGCCTCGAGGGTTCCGACCTTTTTCTCCTTCAGCCTGGGTCCGGTCGCCTTCACCGTTACCAGCACGTCGCCGGGAGGGATAGTCAGGGTGACGGAGAGGACAAGGGTCGTGGCGCTGGCCGAACCCAGCGGGGTGGTCAAGCCGGTCACCTACGAGGACATAGGAGGGCTGAAGGAGGAGATCGCCAGGGTCAGGGAGATGATCGAGCTGCCGCTCAAGCATCCGGAGCTCTTCGACCGGCTCGGGATAGAGCCGCCCAAGGGGGTCATCCTCTACGGGCCTCCGGGGACTGGGAAGACCCTGATCGCGAGGGCCGTGGCGAACGAGGCCGGCGCCAACTTCTACACCATCAACGGTCCGGAAATCATGAGCAAGTTCTACGGGGAGAGCGAGGCCAGGCTCAGGGAGGTCTTCGAGGAGGCCGAGAAGAATGCGCCGTCGATCATCTTCATAGACGAGCTGGACTCGATAGCGCCGAAGAGGGAGGAGGTCACCGGCGAGGTTGAGCGCAGGGGCGTGGCCACCCTAAACACGCTCATGGACGGGCTAAAGGCTAGGGGAAAGGTCATAGTCATCGGCGCGACAAACAGGATAAACGCGATCGACCCGGCGCTGAGGAGGCCCGGAAGGTTCGACAGGGAGATAGAGATCGGCGTCCCGGACAGGAACGGCAGGAAGGAGCTCCTGCAGATTCACACGAGGGGGATGCCGCTGTCCCGGGATGTGGACCTCGACCACTACGCCGACGTGACCCACGGGTTCGTCGGGGCCGACCTGGCGGCGCTCTGCAGGGAGGCTGCGATGAACGCCCTCCGCAGGGTCCTCCCGGAGATAAACCTGGAGGAGAAAACAATCCCGCCGGAGGTGCTGGAGAAGCTAGTCGTCACGAAGGAGGACTTCGACAACGCGCTCAAGGTCGTCGAGCCCTCGGCCATGAGGGAGGTCTTCGTCGAGGTGCCGAACATCAGGTGGTCGGACATAGGCGGGCTCGAGAAGGCCAAGCAGGCGCTGAGGGAGGCGGTCGAGTGGCCCCTCAAGTATCCGGAGGCCTTCAGAAGGCTGGGAATCGAGGCCCCGAGGGGGATTCTGCTCTACGGTCCGCCCGGGACGGGAAAGACCCTGCTCGCCAAGGCGGTGGCAACGGAGAGCGAGGCCAACTTCATATCCATCAAGGGGCCCGAGCTCCTCTCCAAGTGGGTCGGCGAATCTGAACGAGGCGTGAGAGAGGTCTTCAGAAAGGCCAAGATGGCGGCCCCCTGCGTGATCTTCTTTGACGAGATCGACGCGCTGGTGCCAAGGAGGGGATCGGGCTTCGGGGACGCCCATGTGACTGAGAGAGTCATCAGCCAGCTCCTGACGGAGATGGACGGGATCGAGAAGCTGGAGAACGTTGTCGTGATAGGCGCGACGAACAGGCCAGATCTCATCGACCCTGCCCTGCTGAGGCCGGGCAGATTCGACAGGCTCATCTACGTCCCGCCCCCGGACGAGAAGGCCAGGCTTGAGATCCTGAAGATTCACACGAAAAATATGCCGCTGGCGGCGGATGTCGACTTGGAGAAAATCGCGAAGGCAACCGAGGGGTACTCCGGCGCCGACCTGGCGGCCGTCTGCAGGGAGGCCGCGATGATCGCGCTCAGGCAGGACATGAACACAAAGGAGGTAACGGCGAAGCACTTTGAGGAGGCCCTCCGAATCGTGAGGCCCTCCATAAGCCAAGAGATGATCAAGGCCTACGAGACCTTCGAGAGCAGATACGCGGAGAGGTCAGCCTACGAAATCACGGGGATGCACTACTAGCCGGCACCCTCCCGATCGCTCACTTCTGTCAAGGTTTATAAGCCGGGCCTGTGATAGACGAATGGTGAGGGGTTGGCGTACATACTGGTGAGCAAGCTCAGATCAATGAATGTTGTGTCGGATCGCGGGCTTCAGATCGGGCGGGTCGTTGACATCTCCTTCGACGAGACGACTGGCAAGATAATCTCGCTGATCGTGAAGCCTGTCAGCGGTGAAGCTCTCGCAAGCTTCCCCAGAAACGAGGACGGAACCATCTCCCTGCCGTTCACGGCCGTCCTCTCGGTCAAGGACTTCATCGTCGTTAACGAGAAGGTCATCGGGATCCACCTGATGAGATCAAGCCCCACGCAGACGGCCGGGGGCCCGCCGTCCCTACCATCCGTATAAAAGCCTCGAAACGAGAGAGGCGGGGAGACCCTCCCTCTTTATCAGGGCCACCTCCTCGTCGACGGGGTACTCGACCCGGCCCAGCTCCACCTCCGGCTCACCGTCCAGCCTTAGGATGGCGAAGCAGGCCCGCGGGTCCCTGTCGCGCGGCTGCCCGACGCTCCCCGGGTTGACGAGGATCCTCCCGAAGAACCTCCTCGAGAGCTGCCGGTGCGTGTGACCCACGACGAGGATATCCGCCCCGACGTCTGCCATCATCTCCGCGAGCCTCTCGCTCGATGTCTCCGGGGTTATTCTTCCCCTCAGGGGATCCGCGGGGCTTCCGTGAACAACCATTATCCTGAAGCCTCTGGCCTTGACCTCGATCTTTTCCGGGAGGGATCTCAGGAAATCCGCATGCTTCTCCCCGAGCTTTCTGCCCGTCCAGGCGCAGGCCTCCTTGATCTCCTCCGGAAGTCCGTCCAGCGACCCGGAGACCACAGCCGAGTCGCAGTCTCCGAGAACGCTGCGGATCTTCCTCCTCCTGACGATCGAGATCACCTTCGCGGGCCTGACGCAGAAGCCGGTGAGGTCACCGGCGCACAGAATCATGTCCGTCCTCCTCATCTTCCTCATCACTGCCCTCAGGGCGGACAGGTTGCCGTGGACGTCGGAGATCAGCCCAATCCGCATCTTTTACAGGTTCACCCGGGAGGGCTTAATTTTGCCGCCGAGGATCATGTCGACGATCTCCGCAACCCCCGCACCGTCCGGAAGACCCGTGACCCTCCCGGCCGCCCTCTTCACTTCCTCCGGAGAGTTGGCGACGGCGAAGCCCAGCCCGGCGCACCTGAGAAGCTCAACATCGTTCGGTCCATCCGCGACCGCCACTATCTCGTCCGTGGATATCCCGAGGCTTTCCGCAACGGCTCTGAGGGCATTCCCCTTGTTCACGTGGGGCTCCTTTATGTGAATAGCAAAACCAGAGTCGACGGCCACAAGGTTGAACCCGTGCGAGGCCAGCACCCTTCTGACTTCCTCCACCCCAACCGTCCTCTCTATCGTCGCCCCGGCCACCCTCAGCCGGGAACTCCGCGTCTCTACAACCCCGAGCTCGGCCCGCAGAACCTCGAGGGCCCTGTCAACCTCCTCCCTCCCGCCCAGAAATCTCACCTCCCGGCCGATGGCGATGGCCCCGCCGTCCTCGGCTATCAGCGGTCCGGATGTCCCTATCAGCACGGCCGCCGCCTCGACGAAGGGGAGGACGTTGCCGCTCGCCAGTGAGACCGGCAGTCCGGCTGCCTCAGCCCTCCTCACGGCCTCCACGGCCTGAAGGCTAAGCCTCCTCTGCCCGTCTGTTATCGTCCCGTCTATGTCAACGACAAGGAGTCTGAACATCACTCAGCGTCCCTTATCCCGTCCTGCGTTATAGCGAAGACCGCCTCCCTCTCCGGCAGGCAGGGGCTGTCGTATATCCTCGCTATCCTCTTCGGATTCTTCGACTTCCGCAGATAGATTCTGGTCGTGG
>CAZZKZ010000075.1:0-3619 GCA_964654915.1 Hadarchaeota archaeon (SeqCode) | reverse complement strand
CGGCCCGCCCACAAGTATGAGCTTGAGGTCGGGGATGCTGAGGAAGACCTCGGCCGCGGCCTCCGCCACCCTTTTGTGATATTCGTGGGTGGCTATCTCCCTGAGCCTCTCAAACCTCCTGGCCGACTGCCCGCCCTTGCTGTGCTTGCCCGGTATGCCCGAGTTCAGCCTCCTCACGATTTCTATGTGCTTCCCCCTGAGGGTAGCGATCGTCGCCTCGTTCCCGTCTATCGTGATTATGCCGATCGTCTCCTTCACCTCCAGCATGTGCTTGAGGGGCTCGACGACGAACTGCTGATCGCACCTGTACATCCTTGTCGTCACCGGCTCGGGCGGCTCTATCCAGTAGAGCTGAATGTCCGTGTAATCGTCCCTCTCAGCGACGTTTCCGGCGAATATCGCCAGCCCGGTCTCCGGCGGCTTCCTGTTTGTCCGCATGTAGCTCTGGAGGAACTGGATTATCCTCTCTATCGCCGCCTGGACGTTCTTCCTCGTCGACTTCGACTTGATGTTCGCGGCGGTGCCGTACTCCTCCCTGAGCTGCTGGAGGACCTTCGCCATGTCGAAGTCGGGCGGGATGTAGACCGATATGAGCTCGGTGCCCCTGCCCCTGAATGACTCCAGCTCCTCGACCATCTTCTTGAACTGATAGCGGAATTTCGCATCCTTCGTCATAGCAATTTACTTTATCCGGGAATCCTTTAAAACGGGGAGAGTTCAAAGGTAGCGCCTGTAGGCCGGCAGGAGCAGGTAGATGGAGAGAAAGAGACCTGCCAGAAAACCGCCGACGTGCGCGGCGACGTCAACCCCGGGTGCAACGCCGAAGAAAACCTCGGGCGCGTACACCAGCGAGGAGATCAAAAGAAAGGCCAGGAACACGTTCATCACGAAAAGGAGCCTGGCCGAGCGCCTCCTCGAGAAGCGCTTCCAGGAGAGGGGAATGGAGAGGGCCGAGGATACGATGAAGAGGGCGATGACAGCGTAGACGACATCGGATGCGCCGCAGGATGACAGATCAAACCTCTGGTAGAAGGAAAATATGAGGTACTCCACGGAGCCGACGATCGGACCAGTCAGAAAGAGGAGGTAGACAAAGGCCGCACATATCTTTCGTCTCACAGGCCGGGGAGCCGGAAGGTTGGCAGCAAAAATGATGACCGATGTGACAACGAGGCCGAGCATGTTGTTGAAAAGATGGTCGAATCCTACGTGGATGTAGGTAGACGTCAGAATCCCCCAGGGCTGGCTGACGGATAGGCGAAGCCGTGAGGCCTCGGCCTCCCCGAGTCCGAAAAAGAAGAGGAGGCAGAGAAAGACGAAGATGGCGGTTCCGGCCATCTGGGGACCGAAATCCGCGGCCGCCGCCCCTTTCGATCTCCTGCCCATCTCAGACCTCCGGGGGCTTTCTGGCCAGGACCCCGGCGGCCGCCCTCCGAACCCTCTCAAATCCGCACTCTTTAAGCCTCCTCATGACACCGGCCGGCATGTCCCTGCGCCTTCTTCTGCCGGGATCACCGACGTAGTGGTAAAGCCAGCCGCCCGGCCTGAGCACGCGGAAGATCTCCCTGTAGAAGTCACCGCTGTAGAGCTCGCCGGCCAGGGCAAAGCGTGGCGGGTCGTTTATCACCCTGTCGAAGGATGCGTCGCCGAATTCCTCTATCACCTCGCTGGCGTCTCCGAGCAGAATCCTCACCCTAGCGTCCGAAAGCCGCTCCGACCACGGATTCACCTCGGCCATTTTTATAACGTTCCGGTCCCTCTCGATCGTGACAACGGAGGAAGAGCCGAGGCTGAGCGACCATATCGCCGTATAGCCCAAGCCGGTTCCTATGTCGAGGACAGAGGAGCCCGGGAAGACCCTCACGCACCTGACCTTCTGTCCAGCATCTTGCCAGGGCGTGATCCCCTCTGTGCGGTGCATCCTCACCCCGGAGATCTCCAGGGTCGGGGCGCTGTCGGGTCGGACGGCGAGGAGCCTGTAGTATCTCCCGCCCGCGAAGAACGCGGCCCTGAAGATCCTTCCGCCGCGGACGAAGTAGACGTCGCCCCCCTCCAGCTCCCTCATCTTTTCGAGCGGGATCTCCTCACCGCCGGGCAGGAGAAGCAGACCACCGGTGACCCTGACCCGCGACCTCGTCAGACCCAGATCGAGGCTGACCTCGAACTCCCCCTCGCCGGCCGACGCTATCATCTCCGCCGTCCACTTCGTCAGGACGGGCAGGCGGGAAGGGCTGAACCCGATCTTCATCACGCCTCCACCGTCTTGCCCGCGAGCAGGGCCGCCCGGGAAGGGGACCGGACCGCTATCGCCCCGGCCTTCCTGAGCTTTCTCGCCTGCCCGCGGATGTCCTGGGGATCCCTCTCCGTCCCTATCAGTGAGACGAAGACCGGCAGGTAGCCCCCCGTGCCCTCGCACGCCTCTCTGGCTTTCGCGACGGCCTCTGAAAGGACGGAGGCCGGATCCGCGTGCGCGCCGTGACCGAGCGTGAGGTCGAAGACGATCGAGCCCGTCCACGGGTCCTTCGCCTCCCTGAGGATCCTCCGGACGTAGGGCTCTGGCTTCACGGAGGGGTGCGCCTCCGGCGAGAGCTCCGGCGACGATATGTCCACGCAGGTGTGACCCTGGCTGGAGGCCGGATCAGGAAGCCTCAGCCTTGGCCTGAGCGGAACGTTCGAGTAAACCGTCTTCGAGAATCTGGAAAGGATGAGCTGGGCCTCCATGCAGAGAAACCTGCCGGCGAAGATCCCCCTCACGTACTTCTGGCCGTAGGCGAGCTTTGAGGCCTCCTCCCGGGCCAGCTCATCGAGCTCATCGTCCGGCGGCTCCAGATTCAGCTCTTGACCCATCATCCGGGCCACCGTCACTGCGGCCTCCTCCAGCGTGGACGGCCCGCCGGCGACCGGGCTATCGGGAAGCAGGAAGACGACCGGTTTTCTCCCCCCGACGTCCTCCACCAGCTTCCTGACCACCCGGGGGCTGGAGGAGACGCCGAGCACGACAATGCACTCGGTCTTGGGGTCATCCTGCAGGAACCTTATCGCCCTCCTGGTCGAGATCGCGCCGACTGCCTGCGAGAGGTCGCGCCAGCCAACGTGCAGGGCGTGGGAGATTCCTATGCCGGAGAGGAGGCAGGCTAGCGCCCTCAGACCCGAGGAGGATGTGCCGACGAGCCCGACCGGTCCGGGCTTCACCTCGTTCCATATCCCGATGCCCTTTTCGCCGATGATGGAGAAGGAGCAGGCGGGACCGAGCAGGAGGCCGCCCTCGACTCTCTTCAGCTCTATTTCAGAAATCAGGGGGATGTCGCATAGGATGGCCACGACCCCGCCCTGCTCGAGCAGATGGCGTACGGTGTCCTCCCGGTCCGCAGACCACCCGCTGACCTCCGCTATCTCCAGAACGACCACCAGAAAACACTAGCGCGGCTGGGTTTAACCTGTCTCCGGTCAGAGCGGGGGCCTCTCGTAGAAGCTGGGGTCCCTAACGCCCGCATCCCTGAAGGCTATCGCCCTCCGCCTGCAGTTCGAGCAGACGCCGCAGTGGACCGGCAGGCGCCCGCCGCTCCCCTCCCTTCGCCCTCCTCCACGGCCCGAGTCTCCCACGTACTCCCACCGCCCC
>CAZZKZ010000074.1:0-6380 GCA_964654915.1 Hadarchaeota archaeon (SeqCode) | reverse complement strand
GCGCGTCCCAGCCGTGGTACTGCACAGTTCAACCCGGCGCGGACAACGCCGGGGCCTGGAGGAAAGTGATTCTTTACGAAAAGTCCCTCGAGTTCATAAGGTGGCTGCCCGACCCGAGCCCGGCTAGGGCGGACTGGCAGTCAAGGGTGATCGGGGCCAGGGTCGAGCCGAGACCGCTTGACATACTAGCTCCCTTCGGGCTCAGACAGAAGGACATCCTGCTCACCTTCAACGAGAACTTGGGGACGTGCGCAAAGGTTTTGGCTGTGGGACCGGTTCCGGGGAGGCCGTACTTCACGGTCGCCGTGACCCCGAGCAGCGGGATAGTCGAGACCGGAAAGTCCGTCACCGTCTCCGTCGACGTGAGGAGATTTCTCGGATACTCGGAGCAGGTCAACCTCACGGCAACTGGTCTGCCGCAGGGGATGAGCGCCTCTTTCAGCCCGGTGAGCGGAACCCCGCCGTTCACGGCGAGCCTGACCATAAGCACAAGCGGGGAGACTCCCACCGGGGTGCACACGCTGACCGTTACTGCGAGCGACGGCACCCTCACATCAACCGCGCAGATCAAGGTATGGGTCGCCGAGAGGGTCTTCGAGATCACGGATCCCGAGGGGGACGACTACGGCCCTGGAACTTACAAATACCCGCTGAGCTCGTACTTCCAGGGCAAGCAGGGGCTGTTCGACATAACGAAATTCATGTTCTTCGAGGACGCGCAGAACTACTACTTCGCCGTGACCTTCAGCGCGGACAGGCTGGGCGGGAACGTCTGGAGCGGTGAGGCCGGGTTCTCCTATCAGCTTGTCGAGGTCTGGGTTGACTGCAAGCCGGGGGGAGAGACCGTTCCGTTCAGCAGGGACGGACCGAGAATCAAGATAGAGGAGAAGAACGCCTGGGACTTCGGACTCCAGATGACCGGCTTCTACAAGCCGCACAAGGCCAAGAGGAACTGGGTGGTCTTCGCTGGCGAGCTGGATGTTGTGACGGGCGTCCTCACCGTCTCGGCCGACTTGGCGTCGAGAACGATCGTGGGATCCCTGCCGAAGAATGTGGTCGTGCAGCATCTCGGAAGCCTGCCGGCTGACTACACATGGCACGCCGTCGTGATCTCTGGGTCGCAGGACGGGTTCAGCGAGTACTGGAGCTGGAGGGTGGCAGTGCCGGAGGAAACCGCGACGGAGGCGGAGAGAGAGTGGAAGATCCTTGGGGCGGACTCTGAGGCATACTCGGCGGGAGTTTCGCCGAACGTCTTGGACATAGTGCTTCCGCCCGGCAGGGACCAAGGGAGAGTCCTTTCGGGTTACAATACTGGAGAGATGGGGGTAGGGGGATACGCGGTTGTCCCGGCCTTCGCGTTGACGGCTCCTGGGGAGGGACCGACAGAGGAGAAGCCCACGGAGTTCCCGGTTCTCCCCGTGGTCGTGGTGGTTATCCTGATCGTCATCGTGGCGGCCGTCGCCGCCCTGAAGCGCAGGTAGGACATTCGACGAACCGCGAAAAACTTATTACTTCAGCATGCGACATGGACATCTGAATGCGGGCCAGAGCCATCCTCCTCATTTCTCTGATTGTCCTCGGTGCCGTGACGGTCCTGCCCAGGCGGTCGGGCGGGCAGGTCCCGCTCTACGTCGCCTTCGCCGTCCACTTCCACCAGCCTGTTTACTACCCGGGCATGCAGCTCGGCTGGGAGTACTTCGAAATGCCGACCGATCCCGGCTCCAGCAGTACCGTCCGGCAGGTCTTCGAGGACTGCGGCTTCTGCTACATCAGACCGGCCCAGCTCGTGAACAGGTATCCTGAAGCGAAAATCACCGTACACCTCACCGGCTCTCTAATCTGGCAGCTTGACTGGCTGGCGAGGGAGAACTTTGAGTCGAAGGGCACATCGCTGGAGAACATATGGGATGAGTACAGGAGAGCGATCAGGACCGGGAGGCTGGAGGTCGTCATCGATGGCTTTTACCACCCGATCTTCCCGCTGATAGAGCAGAGGGATGCGGAGTTCCAGTTTGCGAAGGCGATCTCCTGGGTCAGGCAGTACCTCGGGGTCGAGCCCTCTGGGTTCTTCCCGCCCGAGCTGGCCTTCAGCGAGAACATCATCCCGTGGCTGAAGAGCTTCGGGATTGAGTGGGTTTTCTTCGACAGCTTTCACATAAAGGGGCTTCCGAACAGGGATAAGTGGACGAAAGAGTACTGCGAGGCGGCGTTCAGGCCGCATCTGGCCGGGTACGCCGGTGCGGTGATAATCGTCGTTCCCCGTGAGCACTGGCTCGGACAGAATCAGGCCGACGGATTTGACGCAAACTACCTCGTGCAGGAACTGAGGAAGATCCAGCAGTGGAACACGGACCCGAAAAGACCTTTCTTGGTCGTCATCCTGTCCGACGGGGAGAACGGGTGGATGAGGCAGGCCGGTGGAGGGTACTACGACTGGTTCTGGCCAGCCTTCCTGGAGGCGATAAAAAACGAGGGATGGATAAGGCTGACGACCGTCAGCGAGTACCTCAGGGAGGTCTACACGCCCGACGATCTCATAGAGATAGAGACGGGCTCGTGGGGGGTCGGCGGAGCCAGAACCGATCTCTCGCACTGGGCAGGCAGCCAGCTGGACATCCAGATGTGGGCGAGGGTCTCGCAGGTTAGGGAGAACCTGAAGCGGATGGAGGCCGGGATCAGCGGGTCGCTGGCCGAGAGCTACATGAGGAGGGCGTGGGGATACTTCGCGATGGCCTTGACCAGCTGCTACTGGTTCTGGGACTCGCCGAACTGGGCCCAGAAGTGCTACACGGCGCTCGATCTCGCCCTGCAGGCGGCGGAGAACGCCAGGAGATCCATCGGGATGGAGGGGGAGGTCACGAGCGAGCTCGGGCTGTTCGAGAGGTTCGGCTGGTCAGGTCCATCCATCGCCTCGGGGACTGAACTCTCGGTCACCGGCAGCTCAGCTTGGTCCCTCGCCTGCACCTTCACGAACAAGAGAAACGCCTTCCTCTGGGTCTCGACAACGGGCGAGCCGATCTCGCAGTTCTCGGGCATGACGGTCACGGGGAAGAGGATCGTCGAGAGCTGGGAGGTTTCGGCCGGAGGCCAGAGGATCACGCCTGCCGCCTGCGAGTTCACATACACGCCTTGGGGGCTCGTCAGGTCGGTCGGGGCTTGGAGGGAGGAGACTTTCATGCCGGACAATCTGAGCGCCTTCCTCCTGCGGTACACCGGTGGATCCGGTCAGACCCTCACGTTCACGCCCTTCCTCGACATATCGTACGGGGATGAGGAGCGTTTCGAGAATGGTGTGCTCATCCTAAGATCGCTAGCGCAGGACAGGGAGAACGTTGCCTACGTGACGATCGCCTGCAGCGGGCCGGCGACCTATCAGGCGGCCGGGAGGGGGAGGGTCACCCACGAGTATCCGTTCGACGAGATGAGGATCGAGAACTCTCAGAGGATTTTCTGGGATGTTCACAGGGGTGGAAGCCTCATCGTCGAGAACGTTCAAGATGTCGTCTTCGCGGTGGCTGTCGGGAGGAGCCAGGGCGAGGCGGTGCAGTTGGCGAGGCAGGCGTTGGCGGGCTACTCCGGGCTCGTCGACTCAAAGAGGGAAAGAATCACCTCGCTCGTCCAGTCATGCGGGATTCAGACCTCGGACCCGGAACTCACGAAGGCTCTCGGGCTGGCGGTGGCCTGCGCGGACAGCCTGATCGTTGACGAGGACTTCGGGAAGACGATCTGGGCCGGTCTGCCTTGGTTCAATCAGGGGTGGGGGAGGGACACCTTCATAAGCCTCAGCGGCTTCGCACTGGTCACGGGAAGGCTGCAGGAGGCGAAGGAGATCATGAGGAGCTTCGCGGGCTTCCAGAGGGAGAACGACGGGCGCATACCGAACAGGATGGGGGACTGGCGGACTTACACGACCTCAGACGCGACTCTCTGGTTCGTCATCAGGGTCTACGAGTACTTCCTGAGCAGCTCGGACAGGGATTTCCTCGCCGAGATCTTCCCGACCGTCGAGAGGGCCATCGAGGGGACGTGGAGGAGCTATGTTGATCCGGCGGACGGGCTGGTCAGGAGCGAGGCCTTGGCGACCTGGATGGACACCTCGCGGGACCCGAGGGAGGGAAAGCCGGTCGAGATCCAGGCCCTGTGGATAAGGGCGCTGGAGGATGCGGCGAAGATGGCCGAGATCCTCGGGAGAAATCAGCAAGCGGCCAAGTGGAGGCAGATGGCGGAGAACGCGAGAATGAGCTTCCGGGCCTTCTGGAATCCGGCGGCCGGCTACCTCTACGACTACGTGGATGCGGGAGGGGAAAAGGTCGCGAGAATAAGGCCGAACGCCCTGATAGCCCTGTCGGTCGTGCCGGACATCCTGCCGGCGGAGAATGTCCGGCTTGCCCTCAGGACGGCCCTGAACAGCGGGCTCGTTGCACCTCACGGGGTGAGATCCCTGATCCCGTCTGACCCGCTCTACATCGGGATCGACAGCTCGACCTGGGACCCGCCGGCCTACCACAACGGGGATGTGTGGCCGTGGCTGTCTGGTCCGACCATCGATGTATTGGTCTCGTGCGGCGAGATCTCGGAGGCCTCCAGGCTGTTCAGGCTGTTCGCCGCGCAAACCCTCGGGCAGGCCAACGTCGGGGCCGTCCACGAGATATCGGACGGAGACAGGGACAGGCCGAAGGGGTGCTGGACTCAGGCATGGTCGGTGGCGGAGTTCATCCGAACCTACTACCGGAGCTTCCTCGGGATAAGGCCGGGGGAGAGCAGGACGGTCGTCTCGCCGAGGCCCTTGGAGAACGTTCGGTCGATCTCCGGCACGAGCCTTTCGAGGGGAAAGAGGATATCTGCAAGCTACTCGTGGGAAACGGGCTTCCAGAGGATCGAGCTGTCGGCCAGCGGAGAACCGTTTCTGGTAGAGTTCGCCGTCCCGGCCGGGCTGAGGAGAGTCCCCGTCTCCGTGAACGGGGAGAACCGCGTGCTCGCCGTCGAGAACGGGATCGTGAGGGTGGAGCTCACGGTTGACGGGAGCGGAGAGGTGACCGTCTACCACGCTGAGGCCGAAAACATTGCGCCGGCGGCGGATTTCTCGGTCAGGGTAGAGCCGTCCAGCGTGAGGGTGAGGGCTGGTAGAACGGCAACGGTTTCCGTGATTGTCGAAAACATCGGCGGCTTCGAAAACCTCGTGAGCCTGACCGTCTCCGCCCCGCCCGGGATCTCCGCCGTTCTCGGGAGGGAGACCGGAGTGCCGCCGTTCACGGCCGGCCTCACCGTCTCCGGAACCGTGCCCGGCATCTACACGATCGTCGTGAGGGCCGCCTCGGGCGAAATAGTCAGAAGCGGAAGCCTGACCGTGGAGATCCTGGCCGAGAACGCGCCGGCCGCCCTGTCGATATCTGGAGTCGAGCGGATGATCGCCGGCAGGGTTTTGAGGGTGTACTGCAGGGTTTCCGGGCCGGCCGAGAACGTCCTGGTCGTCTGGTGGACGAACAAGGGGAGCAGCGGTCAGACGCCGATGGTTCCTGAGGGCGAACTCTGGACGGCGGAGATCGGTCCGTTCGATGTGCCGGTCAGAATCTCGTTTGTCGTGAGGGCCATGGGAGGAGGTATGGAGACGAGAGAGCCCGCGGAGGGGTCCTACCTCGTAGAGATGGCCGGTGAGGAAGGGGGACCCGGGATGCCCGGTTACATCTGGGCGGCGGTCGCTCTCATCGCCCTGATAGTGATTGTGCTGAAGTTCGTTTTGGGGTGAGGGGCCGCTCCGTCAGACGATGGCCTTCCCGGTCTTCCTGTCGAAGATGTGGATCTTGTCCGCGGGGAACTCCAGCCCGACGGCCTGCCCGATCCTGAGAGAAACAGAGGGGTCCGCGCTCATGATGGCCGGCGTCTTGCCGATGAGCAGGTGGACGAGCAACTCCGGACCAAGCGGCTCGACGACATCCACCTTCGCCCTTATCCCCTTTCCGTCCGTCAGTCTCATGTGCTCCGGCCTTATCCCGAGCCTGAGCTCGGTGACCTCCGCCGGAAGAAGCTTCGCCATCTCCCGCGGAACGTCCAGCCTGAAGTCCCCGGCGTCCAGGAGAAGCTTCCTCCCCTTCCTGACAAGCGTGCAGTCGAAGAAGTTCATGGGCGGGCTGCCTATGAACCCGGCCACGAACTCGTCGGCCGGCTTAGCGTAGACCTCCTCCGGCGTCCCGAACTGCCTCACCTTTCCGTCCTTCATGACGGCGACCCTGTCCGCCATCGTCATGGCCTCCACCTGATCGTGCGTGACGTGGATCGTCGTGACCTTCAGCCTCTTCTGCAGCTTCCTGAGCTCGGCCCTCATCTCGACCCTCAGCTTGGCGTCGACGTTGCTGAGCGGCTCGTCCCAGAGGAAGACCTTC
>CAZZKZ010000073.1:0-8794 GCA_964654915.1 Hadarchaeota archaeon (SeqCode) | reverse complement strand
GGCTCGGCTGGTACCCCACGCTTCTGAAGACCAGATACAGCCCAGCGAGGTTTATGAGCCAGAAAACGAGAGACAGCAGGAAAATCCTGAGGGCAACCCACCTGTTTGTGATTATCTTCTGCCCGGTGTCGTAGAAATTCTTGATGTCGGCCATTGTTCTGCTCCTGCTCCTGTGGAAAAATCTCGAGCACACTGAACATACAAATTTTGAGACGGTTCTTTCCCCCAACCTTCTCGGGAAAAAATAGGCAATTGTCAGGAGCAGGACGAGGATGGAGACAGCCCAGGCCACCATCACTGCGAACCTCCAGTTCACCAGCTCGAAAAGCGCGAGGAGGAGGCCGAGCATGAGGAATGAGCTGGTGATCGGAAGCTCAAGCACGTACTCGGAAACCATCGAGGCAACGCCCTGGGATACGGGCACGCCCTCCCGCTTGTTCATGAGGTAGCTCCTGATGATCGGATCCCCGGCGATGTACGTCATCGGGGTCACGTTCGTGATGAAGATGCTTCCGAAAACCACCTGCCAAGTTCTGAAAATCCCCACCCTGCTGCCAGATGAAGACAGGGAAACCCTCCACCTCATGGCGATGCAGAGGGTTCCCAGGATGTAGACGGCAAAGGCCGAGAGGTACATAAGGGGGTCGACCGTCGGAAGTATCCGGGAGATCTCGCCGAGGTTGAAGGATTTCGAAAGGGTGAAGAGGAGCCAGACAACCAGTGCGGCCATCAGCAGCGCCAGCAGACATCTTTTGCCTCTCAAACCCATCCACTCTACTATGCTCAGGCGGTATTTTGATTTTTAAGGTTTTGAGAAATTCTCGCCCTCCGCGGAGGAAAACCTTTTAAAACTTTGGATCCAGCTTGAAAATGCCGGAAAAAATGGACGATCAGACGCTTTCGAGGCTCAAACTGATGCTCGGTGTCCCGATAGAGAGGGTCGAGGAGGCCGGGGGTACCGTGATCGTTTATGTTCCAAGCGACAAGGTCGGCAGGGCCGTTGGACAGGGAGGCGCCGTCGTCCGGGCCGCGGAGCTCGTTCTCGGCCTCAGGCTGGAGATAAAGCCCTCATCCTGAAGCTTTTATTAGCTTTCATGCCCCTACGGTATTCTGGAGGTGAGAGGAAATGGTGCAGGCGTACATCCTAGCGACGGCAACGGTCGGCAAGGTGAAGAAGGTCGCGAAGGAGCTGGCGAAGGTCAAGGGCGTGAAGTCGGTGCACATAGTCACGGGCCCCTTTGACATCATCGCCTTCGTGGAGGCCGAGGACCTGAACACCATCAGCAGCACGATAATCGAGAACATCCACAGGATAAAGGGAATCGTGGACACGACGACGGCCATAGTCGTCGACGTCTGAGCGGATCACTCTATCTCCAGGCTCATGTCTATGGCCGGCGCCTTCATCGTCATGTAGCTCGACGAGATTATGTCGACACCCGCCGCGGCGTAGGCCTCTATGTTTTCTGGCCCTATTCCGCCCGAGACCTCCAGCTTCACCCTTTCCCTCAGTCCCCTCCTCTTCAGGAGTTTGATTGTTCGCCTGACGTCCTCAACCGACATGTTGTCTAGGAGGATGATGTCCGCCCCCGCCTCGGCCGCCCTGACGGCCTCCTCGGGACTCGTAACCTCCACCTCGACCGGGGTCCTGCCATCGGCCTTGGCCTTCCTGACGGCCAGCTCGACAGACCCGACCAGCCTGAGGTGGTTGTCCTTTATCAGGATCTGCTCGCTCAGGTTTCTCCTGTGCGGATAGCCCCCGCCGATCTCGACGGCCTTCTTGTCCAGACCCAGCAGCAGCGGCGCGGTCTTCCTTGTCGCCGCCACCACGATCCTCCGGTTTTTCCTTCTGGCCAGCTCGAGCAGCCTTCTGGTGGCGGTGGCTATCCCGCTCATCCTCATCAGGATGTTTAGGGCAACCCTCTCGGCCAGCAGAATCTTCCTGGCCTGCCCCTCCACCTCCATGATGATGTCTCCTCTTCTCACGACCTCCCCGTCCCTCTTCAGGGCCCTCGCCCTCACCCCGACCTCGGCGAAGACGGCCCTCGCCTCCTCAACCCCGGCCAACACTCCCTCCTGTTTCGCCACAATTTTGCCCCTAGCCCCGACGTTTTTCCCTATCAGAATCTCGGAGGTTATGTCACCCTTCCCGGCGTCCTCCCTCAGCATCTGCCTTATCAGCTCCCTCCTCATCTCACGCACCCATCCAGACGGGTTCCTGCAGGCTCTTCAGGAGCCTTATCGTAGAAAGGGCGGCGAGCATGCTTGTTCGCGGGGACTCCAGCGTGGGGAGATTTCTGGCAGCTATCGTGTACTCGCCGGCGACTCCCCGGACGTGCACCTCATGGACGTTTCTCTTTATGGTCGGATCGACGATTATCTTCACCTTCGTCCTGTCGAAGCCGACCCCGGCGAGGCTGACCGTCGCAGCTATGTTCACGCTGGCCGGAAAGAGCTTCACGGCCTCTCTTGCCGGTCCCTCGAAGATGACGGTCGGGTGTCTTATCTTTCTCAGATCTATCCCTCTCTTTCTGATGTATTCGCTGTAGGTCAGGGCCTCGGGCGGCTTTCTGGTGGTGATCACGATCTCGTCTATTCCCCTCAGGCTGGCGGCCTTTATCCCGTCAACCCCGAGGATGGCACCGGATGGGATGTATATCTTCCTTCCCCTTTCCCTCGCAATCCTCGTCAGCGAGGAGAGCAGCTCAGGGTCTGCCAGGGCGCCGACGCTGAGTATGATGAGATCCCTCCCCGACCTCAAAATCTTCTCAGAGTAATCCCTCACGGCCTCCTGTGAAGCCGTTTCGACAACGATGTTGATTTCCCGGTCAGCAAGCATCTCATCCAAGGATGCGAAGATCTTGGGCGTTTTCCTCAGAGATTTCGCGAGTCTCTCAGCTGCCTCCCGCTTCACGTCGAAGACCCCGACAAGCATGACATCTCCCGCCTCTCCCCTGTCGATGGCTCTGGCCAGTATGCCTCCCAGCGCGCCGCAGCCTATTACCCCCCCCCCCAGCATCGAAAAATCTCTCCGCGGCCCCGCCTATAAAACGGTCATCCGGCCTCATTTATCTTGATGCAGGAGGAGACGGGCGGTCTGCTCGACGTGTCCGTCGGCCAGCTCGGGTCGGCCGTCCTCGGCGCGGTCTTCTGGATCACCATCGCCGCATTCATGCACCCGAACGCCTACGGCTATCTGAGCTGGCTCTTCTCGATCGGCATGTTCGTCTCCATCCTCTGCCTTCTCGGTCTGGAGAAGACGGTCATCGTCTTCCGCGAGAAGGAGGGAATCCTTCCCGCGGCGGTTCTGATCTCGAGCCTCTCCAGCCTCCTCGCCGCCCTCGTCCTCTGGAGGACTGTCCACTGGGCCGCCGGGGCCTCCGTCGTCGGGTTCTCCCTCTTCTCGCTCAGCTTTCACCGGGAACTGGCGGAGAAGAACTACACCCGCTGCAAGTGGCTGTGGCTGGGCTCGAAGCTCCTCTCGATCGCCCTTGGTCTGGTGCTCTACGCCCTCTTGGGGGAGGTCGCCTACATCCTCTTGGGCTTCGCGGTCGCCCACCTCCTCTTTTCCCTGTCCGTCCTCAGGTCATTCCGTCCGGCGACGGGCGGAATCGGCAGGGAGGAGGCCGTCTTCGCCGCCGGTGCCCTGGGTTCGAACACGGTCTCGGGGGCCACCCAGTTCGCAGACAAGATAGTGATAGGTCTGACCTTCGGGATGCCCGTCCTAGCGGTTTACCATCTGGCCTACAGGATGTTCGTTCTTCTCTCGGTTGTATCCCAGATTTTCTTCTTCTACCTCCTCCCGAGGAAGTCGCGGGGCGAGCGGACGCAGCGGGCCGAGAGACTCGCCATCATTCTTTCGGCCGCTCTCTCGCTCTCGGTCTTCGCCTCAGCTCCGGTGTTTGTTCCGCGCCTCTTCCCCGAGTTCTCGGAGGGTGCACGGGCCTGCCAGCTGGCAGGACTGGCCGTGCTGCCCTCGACGCTCTCCGGGATCGCCCTTTCCGGACTTTACGGGAGAAAGAGGTCGGGCTCCGCCTTTCTCGCCCAGCTCCTCGGATTTGTCGCCGGAATCGCTGGGATGCTCACCCTCGGGAGCGTCTACGGAATTCCCGGCATCTCCTCGTTCATCCTCATTACCCAGACGGTGACCGCCGCCTCCTCCCTCCTCGCGCTCCACCAGCCTCCAATCTCACCCGTCAGGAGAAGGCTGCTCTCCGGTCTGGCGGTGATGATCGTCCTCTCGGTCCCAGCGGTCGCCCTTGCCCATCTTTACGGCGAGAGGCTGGAGATCTCCGGAAACGTTTTGACGGAAACGAGGCTTGCTATGGACACATACGTGACGATAACGGCCATTCACGAAAACGTCGCGCTGGCCAGAGAGGCCATCGACGCCGCCTTCAGGGAGATCTTGAGGATTGAGGATCTGATGTCAGAGTTCAGCAGCGGGAGCGAGGTGTACGCCCTCAACAGAGGCTCCGGTGAATGGGTTCCTCTCTCCCCGGAGACCGTCTTCGTGCTGGAGAGGGCGAGGCACTACTCGGAGATTTCCGGCGGCTGCTTCGATGTCACGGTCAAACCCCTCGTGGACCTCTGGATGGTGAGGACGAGGGAGACCGGGAGGGAGCCCAGTCCCGTCGAGCTGGAGAATGTGAAAGGCCTAGTCGGCTGGCAGAACATCATCCTGACGGAGAACGCGGGCAGGCTGGCGAGGAGCGGGATGATGGTGACGCTCGGCGGGATCGCGAAGGGCTACGCGGTGGACAGGGCAGGCGCCGTCCTCCTCTCTCGCGGAGTTGAGAACTTCCTCGTCAACATAGGCGGCGACATCCTTGCCATGGGCACGAAAAGGGGCGAGCCATGGAGGGTGGGCATCCAGGATCCGAGGAGACCCGGGAGGCTGCTTGAGACGATTTCGATCGAGAACGCCGCCGTCGCGACTTCCGGCGACTACGAGAGGTTCTTCTTCCTCGGCGGGAGGAGAATCCATCACATAATAGACCCGAGGACGGGCTATCCAGCCGACCGGCTCATGAGCGTGACTGTCATCGCTCCGGGCTGCCTAGACGCCGACGCCCTCAGCACGGCGGTCTTTGTCATGGGGCCGGAGGACGGCAGAGAGCTCATCGATAACCTTGGCCTCAGGGCCCTTCTCCTGACCCCGGCCGGCGAGAGGATAGAGGTCCGCTGGACCCAGAGCGTCAGGCCGGCCTAGCTCCCGGGCGCGCCCGCTCCCAGCCTGACGATCGTCTTCCGCGGGCACACCTCGGCACACTTCCCGCAGCCCGTGCAGAGCGAGTAGTCGATGACCGCGAGGTTGTTCTCGACCTTTATCGCGTTGACCGGACATGACCGCGCGCAGAGCCCGCAGCCTGTGCAGCCGCTCCTGCAGACCTTCACGACGACCTTTCCCTCGTCCCTCGAGCTACATGCGACGAAAACCGCGGCCCCCGCATCGATCAGTCTGATCACACCCCTCGGGCAGGCGGAAACGCAGAGCCCGCAGCCAGTGCACCTGTTTTCGTCGACAGAAACCTTGCCGTCCCTAACGGAGATCGCGCCGAACGGGCAGACGCGCGCGCAGTCCCCCAGTCCCAAGCAAGCGTACCTGCACTGCCTGAACCCGCCGGAGACGAGGTTTGCGGCGGCGCAGGTCATCACCCCCCTGTACTCGAACCTGTCTCCGGTCTCGAAAGTACAGCCAATCCTTGCCACCATTTTTATCGCTTTCTCCACCTTGACTCCCAGCATCTCCTGGATCTTCCTCCTGTTCTCCGGCTCCAGCACCCTGCACCTGCTAAGATAATCCGGATCCGAGAGGACGGCGGCGGCCATTTCCCGGCAGCTAGCGAACCCGCACGCTCCGCAGTTGGCCCCGGGAAGGAGCCCCAGGATGGTTTCCTCTTCAAGGCTTTTCCTGACCTCAAACCTCCCCGAGATGTAGAGGAGAAACATGCCGAAGGCGAAGCCTAGCCCGCCGAGCACGATGACCTCCATCATCCCTCACATCACCCCGGCGAACCCGGTGAAGGCCATCGAGAGAAGAGCCGCGATCACGAACTCGATGGCGGCCCCCCTGAAGGAAGCCGGAACCTCGGACAGCTCCAGCCTCTCCTTTATCCCCGCCATCATCAGGATGGCGAGGGTGTAACCTGTCCCCGCCGCGAGCCCGCTCACGGTGGCTCCCGCCAGCGAGTACCTTTCCACTTCCGTGTTCAGGAGGGCCACCCCCAGGATCGCGCAGTTTGTTGTCACGAGCGGCAGGTAGATTCCCATCGCCCCGTAGAGATCCGGCGACTTCTTCCTGATGATCATCTCCATCATCTGCACGAAGGAGGCGATCACGAGGATGAAAACAACTATCCTCATGTATTCGATTCCAAGCGGAATGAGAAGCCAGTTGTAGACAAACCAGGTGATCACGGACGAGCAGAGCATGACGAAGGTCACGGTCATTCCCATCGCTCCGGCATCCCTTATCCTCCTCGAGACCCCGAAGAAGGAGCAGAGCCCGAGGAACCTCGTCAGCACTATGTTGTTGACGAGAATCATCCCGACAGCGATTGCGAGCAGGTTCTCCAACCATCACACCTCCTTCAGAAGCCCCCTCCTCCTGAAGATGGCGATCAGGATCCCTATGGTCAAGAAGGCTCCGGGCGGGAGGATCATCAGCCCGACGGGAGACCCGGTGAGGGCCGGAATCACCTCGCGCCCGAAGACGACGATGGACCCCGTCCCCAGCAGCTCCCTGATCGCCGAGACGACGATGATCGCCAGCGAGAAACCGACCCCCATCCCGGCCGCATCCAGAACGGAGTCCCTCACCGGGTTCTTGGAAGCGAAGGCCTCGACCCTGCCCATGACCACGCAGTTGACGACTATCAGCGGGATGAAGATTCCGAGGATTTCATGAAATCTCGGGAGGAACCCGTGGATGAGGAGGTCAATGACCGTCGTGAACGTCGATATTATGACGATGAAGGACGGTATCCTGACGTTCCTCGGTATCGAGTTTCTGAGGGCGGAGATGATGGCGGCCGACGGGACCATGACGAAGAGGAAGGCCAGCGACATCACCAGCGCGTTCTCCACGGTCGTAGTGACGGCCAGCGTCGGACAGAGCCCGAGAATCAGGTAGAAGACCGGGTTCCTCCTCAGTATTCCCTTGGTGAACTCTCTCATCCGGACGACCCCCAGAGATGAGACAGCTCGAGCATCTTCTCCCTCACGGCGTTCACAACGCCCCTCGAGCTTATGGTTGCCCCGCTTATGGCGTCTATCTCTCCCCCGTCCCTCCTGAGCAGGATTTCATCGACGGTCCTGTTCTCGAACTGGCTCAGGAAGTCATCCTCCGCGATTCTCGAGCCGAGGCCCGGCGTCTCGCTGTGGCTGAGCACCCTGACCCTCCTCACCCTTCCGTCCCTCGTCACACCGACAAGGAGCACGATGGTCCCGCCGTAGCCCTTTCCCTCAGCCTCTGCGATGTAACCGAGCAGCTCGCCGTTCTCCCTGCTAACCGCCAGATAGATCCCGTTCTCCTCCCTGAAGTCGGCAGAGGGGAAGATCTGGGAGAGAAGCCTTGCCATCTCCAAGTTCTCAACCTCCCCTATCCTTTTCTCCGTCAGGCTGTGCACGGCAAAGAGGACGAGCCCCGACAAGACGCATATGACCGTCAGCACCGCAACGTCCCTGTAGCTCATTTCCCCACCCCGTAGACCCTAGGCCTGACGAATCTGTCGATAAGCGGCGTGAACGCGTTCATGATGAGGATTGAGAAGGCCACCCCCTCTGTCATCCCGCTGAACATCCTGAGCACGACGACGATCACCCCCGCCCCGACCCCGAAGATGACCCTCCCCCTTCCGGTCAGGGGAGTCGTGACGTAGTCGGTCGCCATGAAGAACGCGCCGATCATGAGCCCTCCCGCCAGGATGTGGAAGATCGGGTCCTGCCCGAGCAGGAGCATGAGGAGCCCGACCGTCCCCACATACGACACTGGAATCTTCCAGTCTATGTACCTTCTGGCGATCAGGAAGAGGCCGCCGATCAGGAGGGCTAAGGCGGAGGTCTCCCCCATGCAGCCGCCGTAGTTTCCGATGAAGAGCTTCGCGTACGATGTGATTACTCCCTGATGCTTCCAGAGCTGCAGGGGTGTGGCCGAGGTTATCCCGTCGGGCCCGACCCACTCCGGCCAGGTTCTCATGATAGCCGGCCAAGAAAGGGCGAGGAAGATCCTCCCGGCCAGAGCCGGGGTGAAGATGTTGTGCCCGAGACCGCCGAAGGCGCACTTCACGATGCCGACGGCGAAGAACGAGCCGACTGCAGGGATCCACAGGGGAACGGTGGGAGGCAGCGTGAGGGCGAGGAGGAGACCGGTGAGAATCGCGCTTCCGTCATTTCTGAATCTCCTTCCCATCGCCCTCATCGCGGCGAACTCCGTCGCAACAGCGGTCGCAACGGAAACGGCTATGATGACCAGGACCTGCGGCCCGAAGAAGTAAACCCCTGCTGCGGCGGCCGGGATGAGGGCTAGGATCACGGAGTACATGATCTCCTCGACGGTGACGGAGTCCCTGATGTGGGGGCTGGGCGAGACGACCGGCCTCACTTTTTAGCCTCCCTCAGGAAGGCCTTTGCCTGCCTTATGTACTGGACGAGCGGGATCTTCGACGGGCAGACGTAGGCGCAGCAGCCGCACTCGTCGCAACTCATGACGCTGGCCTCCCTGCACTTGTCAAACATCCGCTTCTTCGAGTAGGACGCGAGGAGCGCCGGCATGAGCCCCATGGGGCACGCG
>CAZZKZ010000072.1:0-7311 GCA_964654915.1 Hadarchaeota archaeon (SeqCode) | reverse complement strand
ACCGCGCCAGTACCGACGCCGCAGTGACATGAGGTGCGGTACGCTTGAGCGGGAGTGCCGGCTCCCGCCCGGCTCCTCTCTGTCGATTCAGACCCGGAGTTCTAGGGATAACGTCAATTGGTCTTTCTGGGAGGACATCGAGAACGACGGATTGATAAAGTCTCCTCCTGGCAGATATCTGCAGTACAGGATTTTCCTCTCCTCTCAGAGCGAAACCGTTTCGCCCGCCGTCAGCAGGGTCACCGTCTTCTTCTCAGATTCCACCCCGCCGAGGCTGATTTCGGTCTCTCCCACCAGCGGTCAGACGGTTCAGTCCAGAAGGCCGGTCATTGAGATAGTCTTCGACGACCTCTCCGGCATCGATACCGGGTCAATCGTTTTCAGGCTGGATGGGGAGGAGGCCGCGTTTTCCTACGACCCCATCACAAGAACGCTAACCTGCTCACCGGTCACCGACCTCTCACCGGGCTCACACGAGGTTTACGTCTCCGTCAGGGATATGGCCGGCAACCAGCTGGAGGAGAGGTGGAGCTTCATCGTGGAGGTCGAAAGGGGACCAAACTTTTCGGTAGTAATTCCTGTTGTCGTAATCGCGGCGGTTTTCGTCGCAGTAGTCCTGAAGATGAGGAGATAGCCTACATCCACAGCAGCTGCAGCAGGATGTGGGAGGCTAGCACAGAGAGAACGGTCGTCGGAACGCTCACCTTCAGGTACTCCCTCAGCTTCACCCTGTGTCCCCTCTTCTCGAGAATCCCAATGGCGAAAACGTTTGCCGTCGCACCCACCGGCGTTACGTTGCCGCCCACCCCCGTCCCGATCAGCATGCCGAAGAGAAGCGGGAACGGGCTCATACCGAGCGCCTCCGCCATATGCGTGCAGACCGGAATCATCAGAACCGTGTAGGGCACGTTGTCCATGAAGGATGAGAGGGCCACGGACATCCAGACGACAAGGGCGAGGGCAAGAGCCGGGTTACCCGTTCCGGCTCCGCCAAGCCAGCCGGCGAAATCTCTCAGAAGACCAACCCTGTTTACCCCATCTATGACGAGAAAGATTCCGACGACGAAAAAGAAAGAGTTCCAGTCGAACTCCCTCATCATCTTCGGAGCGGCCTTCCTTGCCGCGGCGAGAGAGGCAACCCCGACGGCAAGCCCGGCAAGCCCGGCCGGCATTCCGAACCTCTGACCGGCAACCAGCAGGACGATGCCGGCAACGAGTATCATCGCGGGAACCGGATTCACCCTGACCTTCTCCTCTTCTACCGGGGCCTTCTTTTTCAGCCTGCGCCCCACGGTCAGGTAGAGCGCGAGCAGGCCGGCGAGAATCCCGGCAGCTGATATCACCCCCAGCCCCACCCTACCCTGGAACCAGTAGAAATCCCAGAACTTCATGCCCGTTTCCGCCGCCAAGATTATCGCGGGCGGGTCCGCGACCATCGTCACGGTGGTCGACATGTTGGAGGATATGGCAACCGGGACGAGATAGTAGAAGAGAGGAGTTCTTGTCCTGGCTGAGATCTCGATCAGGATCGGTGCCATGAGCAGGACGACGCCGACGTTCTCCAGGAACGCGGAGAGAAAGGCGGTCACGGCGCAGAGTATGATGAGCGCCCCCCCTTCCGTTTTCGTTTTCCTGAGCAGGTGGAGGGCCAGATACCTCGGGATCCCGCTGTCGGCGAAGATCATCGAGAGCATCATGAAGCCCCAGTATATCCCGAGCACATCCCACTTCACGGCCTTCAGGACATCCCCGGCCGAGGAGAGGCCGCTCAGCAGCAGAATCGCCGATATGGCCGCGCCGGAGGCCAGCCCGATGTAGGCTATTTTCCACCGTCTGGATATGGCCAGAGCGTAACAAAGGATGAAGATTGCAAGGATGGCTATCTTCTCGGTTGCCATCTTCAGATCAGCCCCAGAACGAGGACATAGGGAATGAAGAGGGCGATGGTCACAACCGGCAGCAGGTTTTGCATTCTAGACTCAAACTTCTCCGCCTCCTCAACCCTACCGGCCTCGACGAGCCTCATCGACTGCACGGATACTATCAGGTTGTACAGGAAGAGAGAGTATATCACCAGCATTATTCTGTCGAAGAGCGTGAGGTAGCCCAGCGAGGGAAGACCGCTCAGCGCGGCGAGGTGGTATCCGACCGCGGACATCAGGGTGGTCACGCATATGCCAATCCTCTGCCCGAAGTTCTTGACAGAGATCGAGAAGGACAGGAGAGAGATGAGCGTGATTATGACGATGGGAAATATCGTCTTGAAGAAGGAGGAGACCTTTGACCGGTAGACCGTCACGCCGAAGACGAATTTTGAGAAATTCTCGTCCGGATAGACATGCGTGGTCACATAGCACCTGAAGTCCTTAACGTCCCATCCGGGAACCTGCAGATCCGGGTCGAACCCGCTCTCCTCCAGATCTGGCTCGAAGACAAGCTGGGACACCCCCCTCTGCTTGTCCTCTATCTCCACCGTGAGGAGGTGCTCGTCGAACGGGAAGTTCCTGAAGTTGAGTGACCCCACGTAGGTTCCCTTCACCCTGTACTCCAGATAGTTTTCGTTTCCCCTGACCTCTCTCGTTATCAGCTCGATCCTGCTGGGGGTACCCCTCATGAACTCGATGTTCGGCTCAACATCCCTGTACTTGAACCAGATGTAGAAGTCTATCGTGAAGGTCTGTGACGGGACATCCACCTTCTCTATCGAGTTTATCCACACGCCAACCCTGACGGTCGCCGGTTTCACCTCTCCATTCCCCGCCCCGGAGCTTCCAGCCGCCGCTGTCAGCAGCAGAGCCGCCAGCGCGATCGGAGGCAACAGCGCTTTTCGTCCCGCCATCAGTTCTGGTTTTTTGCACCCGCTTTTTTACCTTTTGGTCCGCAGACCCTCTGATTGCGGCCAACATCTCACAAAAAACCTTATTTCTGAAGCGGGCCCGGTGGGATTTGAACCCACGATCTCCGGCTCCCAAGGCCCGCGCCTTCATCCAGCTAGGCCACGGGCCCCCTCGGAGAAATCATCAACCCGGCGAGAGATAAAAGGAACCCGCTCAGTAAACGTAGGCCAGCAGCTTTCCACCGATTCCCTGCCTTCTCGCTTCCTTGTGCGTCATTACTCCCTTCGAGGTGGTGAGTATCAAAAGACCCATCTCCGCCGCCGGCAAGAATCTTTTCTCCCACTTTTCGAATTCGCCGCTTTTCACCGAGTACCTCGGCTTTATCGGCCCGCAGGAGTTTATCCTGCCGGCGAGGAGCACCTTAACCGCTGGCTTTCCCTCCTCCTCCACCATCTCAAAATCCCTGATGTATCCCTCCCTCTTCAGTATCTCCAGGCTCTGGATGATCAGCTTGGAAACGGGCTTTATCACGGTTTCCTTCTTCCTCGCCCTTTCAGCGTTCATGATCTTGGAAAAGGCGTTTGCCAGAGGGTCCAACAGCATGTTCCCACGACCTCAGCTGTACTTTTTGAATCCCATCTTCGGGGCCAGCTCCCGGAAACACTTCCGGCAGACCAGAAGCCCGTAGCACTGATAGACCTTCCTGTATCTGCCGCACACCTTGCACTTTCTAGCTCCCTTTCCAAACTTTCTCTCTTTCTTCTCCATGTCAGTCCACCCTGACATTGAACTTCTTGCTTATGAACTCTATGGCCTCCTGCTTCGTCACCCTGTGGCTCCTCGGCACGGGCCTAGCCTGCCTCTTTCTGTCCCTTATCCTGTAGCCCGGCCTGCAGAGGCTGACGCAGACATCCAGCCCGAACACTCCAACCTCGGGATCGTACCTGCACCCGGGTATATCTATGTGCTCCTTTATTCCGAACGAGAAATTCCCGAAATCATCGAACGAGGATTCCTTAAGCCTCCTGCCAACGGCTTGCAGGAGCCTGTCCAGCATCTCCTCCGCAACCTTCCCCCTCAGAGTTACCTTGCACCCTATCGGGCTTCCCCTCTTGACATTCCACTCCCTAATGGTTTTTTTGGCATGCGTTCTCGTCGGGGTTCTCCCTGTGATGGCCTTTAGAATCTTCTCCGCGTTGGCCAGCCTGTCGCCACCCTCCCCGATTCCCATGTTCAGAACAACCTTCTCAACCTTTATCTCCCTCATCGGGTTCATGCGGCATTCACCACCCCGACCGCTGGGGCCTCATCCCCAACGATGAACACGTAATCCAATGAGGTCTCCACCTTATCCCCGTCGGCGGAGAGCACGGCGGTTCTAGTCCTGGTTTTTATCTCCTCGACCTTTCCGGTTCTCCCCGCGTTCTTTCCCCTCATAACAATGCCCCACTTCCCAACCGAAAGCGGGATCCTCCGGATGATCTCGCCGTTGGGCAACGAGATCTCGACGGTGTCGCCAACCCTGAAATCTCTCAGTTCACCCACGACATTTCTGCCATCGTGCAGTGTGAGCTGTATCCTGCCTCCCCTCACAGTCTGCTTCTTGATCACCCTGCAGAGCTTCCTCTTGGCCTCGGCCTCGCCCACCTCCAGCAGCCTCAGCCTCCCGAGCGAGTCCACAGAAACCCTGTATGTCTTTCCGATATCCGGAATCTGCACGACATCCATGAAGCCAACCGGAAACTTGGGATTCTTCCTCACAACCCCATCAATCAGAATTTTCCCGGAGAAAATGATTCTGTCGGCCTCCTTGGCCGACCTGGCGACCTTCAGGAAATCTCTGAGGATTATCCTGAGCGGGACAGACATGTCTGCCGGATGCGGCCCGGGAACGGGCTTCGTCAGCCACTTCTGCGATTTGACCGGTAGCCTCAGCACCGGTGGCATCGAATGTCTTTTGAGCTGCTTTCTTCCACCCATCTTACCCATATCCTCACCTCTTCAGTATTTTCTCCCTCCACTTATCCTGTGCCAGCTCTATTATCTCAACGTTTGATGGGTGCACGGGCCTCTGAACGGCGGTTCCGTCCGCCTTCGCCACCGTCACCCCCTCAACGTATATCACGCCCCTCTTTCTGTCAACCCGCGTGACCTCACCCTCGTGCCTCTTGAAATCCCCCCTCAGGATCCGCACTTTGTCTCCTTTCCTGACGGTTAGACTTCTCTTGCCGAACTTTTCCCGGAGCTCTTTGCTCAAGTGCGCGCAGGCAAGCTTTCTCCTGACCTGAATAGATCCGGAGTAAATCATCGCCCTCTGCTTTCTCGGTTTTTTGCTCACCATCTCACATCACCATGGACGCGATTCCCGCAACCTTCGGCCACCTTTCAGCGGCCTCCCTGGCCATCGGTCCCTTGACCTCGGATCCTTTAGGTGATCCGTCGGGGTTGATGATTACCGCCGCGTTGTCCTCGAACTTGACCCTTATCCCGTCTGTCCTCCTATACTCCTTCCTCTGCCTGATTATCACGGCCTGGGCCAGCTGCTTCCTCAGCTCTGGGGTCCCCTTCTTGATCGAGACGACAACCCGATCCCCCACCCCTGCTCGCGGCATTCTCTTTCTTACCCCGTGATATCCGATGACGCTGACAATCTGGAGTTCCTTGGCTCCGGTGTTGTCGGCGCAAACGAGCTTGGCCCCCACGGGCAGAACCCTGGTCGGTTTGACCGGCGAGACGCCGAAAGCCTCTCCAGCCCCTTTCTTGCCCATCACCCCTCACCTCCCAGCTTTCTGATCACAACGAACGACTTCGTCTTGCTCAGCCTCCGGCATTCCCCAATCTCAACTCTGTCCCCAACCTTGGCATTTATGCAGGGAGGGTTGTGGGCGTGTATCTTCGAGGTTCTCCTCTCATACCTCTCGTACTTCGGAATGGACTTCAGCCTCTCAATTTCGACGGTGACCGTTTTCATCATCCTGTCGCTAACGACTATACCCTGCAGTGTCCTGCCCCTGACGGACAGCCGCCCGTGGAACGGGCACTTCGGATCGTTGCATTCCACTTTCTCCGCCATCCTATCGTCCCTTCCTTACCCTCTCTTCCGGTCTTCCCAGAATTCTCCTCCCTTCTAATTTAACTTCTTTTCCGTCGGGAAGGGTTAAAAGGAAGACGGACGTGCTCTTAGGTATCTTTTTGATCCCATCCCCGGTCCTGATGACAAGCATGTTTTTCGTCTCATCGATCACGGTTCCGGTCAGGCCGGTCATCGAGCGACTGCTGCTGGCCAGAATTTTCACCCTCAGACCGATAATCTCATGTCTGGGCAAGGTCCTTTCATCAATCTTCATCACTCTCACTTCAGATCGATCATTTCAGGGGAAAAGCCGAGTTCCGTCAGGATCTCCTTGACCCTCTCCCTGTGGTCCCCCTGTAGCTCGACATGGTTGTCTTTCACGGTGCCGCCGCACGCCAGCTTCGACTTTAGGGTCTTCACAATGTCCTTCATTGACTCCTGCCCTATCCCCTCGATTATGGTCACCATCTTACCGAACTTGCGCTTCACGGAGTAAACTTGGATCTTCTGCTGCTCGCGCGCGATCTCCTGACAAACACAGAGATCCTTCGGGAGACCGCATATCTTGCAGATCTCTGGCAGCTCTCACCCACCTCCGGTTCTTCTCTCTCTTGCCACCGTTAGAATCCTAGCTATGTCTCTCTTTATCTGCCGGATCTTCATGGGATTCTCTAGGGTTCCCCCGGCTCTCACGGTCGCAAGAGCCCTGGCAAGTTCAGCCCTCAGCTCCCTCAACTTTTCCTTCATTTCCTCCTCGCTCATCGCTCTTATCTCTTTCGCTTTCAACTGTCTCCTCCTCCACCGTTTCCTCCTTCTTCTCCTCGATAGAAATCTTGTCCAGAATCGGGGCGTCCGGCGGCAGTATCCAGACCTTCACCCCGATGATCCCGGGCTTCGTCTTGGCCTGCGCATAGCCGTAGCTCACGTACATCCGGGCCAGCTCCCCGGTCTTCACGAGATACCCCTGGTAGAATCTGAGCCTCTTCTTTCTCTCTCCCGCAACCTTTCCGGAAATGACGATCTCCGCCCCCTTCGCCCCGGCCTCCATTATCCTTCTCAACATCATCTGCCCGACCCTTCTTATGTTTATTCCACGCTCGATCGCGAAGGCGATTCTCTTAGCCATTATCGGCGCGCAGAGCTCCGGGTTCTTCATCTCCACGACCTCGATCTGCGGTCTGTCGAGCTTGAAGGTCTTCTCCAGGGTTTCCGTCAGCTGGTGAATCTGCCCACCCTTCTTCCCTATCACCATGCCCGGTCTCTCAACGTACAGCACTATTCTGGTCCCGGAGGGCAGCCGCCTTATGTCGGCGCCCGCCCAGCCCGCCCCCCCCGGGGGCCCGTCCCCGCAGGGCTCGCGCCCGCCCCCCCCTCTCCCCCGCCCCCTCCAACCTATCTCTC
>CAZZKZ010000071.1:0-16908 GCA_964654915.1 Hadarchaeota archaeon (SeqCode) | reverse complement strand
TACCCGACCAAGGACTACGGGATAGGCTTCCCCTACGAGGAGGAGATCCTGAAGAGGCTGAAGGTCAAATACGACCTGCCGCCGAATGGTGACTGGTACAAGGCGACCTTCTTCGGGGCTGGGGCTGTGGGCGGGGTGACGCCCCCCGCCTGCTCGAGGAGAATCAGCCTGAGGGTGCACGACAGCGATGACGTTACTTGGCCGGGCGGCGAGCGGACGGTCTCTTGAGGCGTTTTCTTCCGCCCGCTCTCATCCTCGGACGGACGACCGCCCGCACGATGAGGAGGACCACTATGCAGGCGGCAGCGCAGGCGGCGATGACAGACCATCTCAGTCCGGTCGGCTCCGCCGAGATGGCGAAAAGCGAGAAGCTGCCCGGACTCGCCGTGAGGTAGACGAACTCGCCGACTTCCCCGATCCTCTTTGTGGGCACCCTCTCCCATTTCTCCTCCTCCCAGTCGTACCTGTAGAGTGTGATGCTGCTTTCGCTCAGGCCAGCCCGTCTGATCCAGTTCCGCTCGACCCTGAGCCACATCACTGCGTTCTCGATGTCGCCCTCGGATAGCTCCCGGAGGCTGATGCTGATGTAGGAACGCACGACCCCAGGGGCGCGGCGAATGTTCTCCGGACACTGCTCGAACTCCAAGATTTCGACCGCTTCGTTCTCCGTGCTCCTTATTGACTTGAAAAATATCCTGAGAACAGTAGGAGTTCCGACATCCACCTCAACCGCGGTTCCGGCCTGGAGGACGGCGAACTCGAGCACCCTTTCTCCGGATTTCTCTCTCGAGTCTATAACCCAGAGGCATGCTCTGAAACCGTCTATCTCAATCGGGTTCGGGCCGGCCCTCTCTCCCCTGACCATGAAGGTGAGGGTTCTCGACTCGCCGGGCCCGAGCAGAAGGTTTTCCCGTCCAACAGTGGTGCCGCGGAACTTCAGGTGGACCTCCCCGGTCCCGAGCGCCGTTCCGAGGTTCACGGTCTTCACCCGGATCTCGGCGTTCTCACCGGGATCTACCCTTCGCGGAAGGATCCGGAGCCAGACGATCCTGATATCCGGCTGCCCCGACGGCAGCTCGACGATCAGTAAACCACTCAGATTGTCGACCTCGATGGAATACACCCCTGGCTCGTTTTCGGTCACCTCGAATGAGACAGTTCTCGTCTCGTTCGGTCCAAGACTTATGTTCTCTGTAGCCCTCACCGTCCGGTTTACTGTGAGGGAGAGGGTGAGAACCCCTGCAATCTCACCGCTGTTCGTAACGTCCACCGAGACGGTCGCCGCCTCCCCGATCTTTACCCTCCACGGCTCGATTCTGAGGTTCTCGACCCTAAACCCTGGTTCACCTACCCAGACGGTGAACCGCCAGATGTCAGATGGGTTCTCGAGCAGTCCTCTCATCCCGATGACCCTCCAGTAGTAGGTCCCGTTCGCCAGCGCGCTCTCGGCCGGAACCTGGTAGGTGTGAACGGTCCCTCCAACCGTGACGTCGATCAGCGGGGAACCGAGGTTCGGGTCGTTGTCTACGATGATCCTGTGGGCTCCGGCATTCTGACTCACGTTCCAGCGCAGGACGGGGGTTTTCGTTTCCACCCTCGCTCCGTTTTCGGGCGAAATGAGCGTCGGCTTCCCCGGCATCGTCTCCTCCCCGTGGACGATCACGATCGGATCCGGTCTGCTCAGCCTTCTGACGAAGAGCCAGTCGAAGTAGTAGCTAGAGTCACCTCCGCCGTCCCAGACGTGCAGCCTGTACCTGTCGCAGTAGCCCGATCCCGTCTGCGGATTCCAGTTGTTCGTTTTCTCCCCGGACATCCAGAGGAGTTCTCCGAGGTCGGTGCCGGGCATTCCCCAGCAAAAGCGGGCCTGAATTCTGTCGTTGTCAAAGAGGTCGACCCTCACCATATACCAGCTGTCCGGGAGCGCAAGGCCGGGCGGAGACCACTCCCCGTCGCTGAAGAACCTCAGAGTGCCGTCATCGTGCCTGAAAACCTCCGCGTACTCTCTCTTGTCACCGAAACCCCCCGGTCCGGCAAGCGTTATCCCACCTCTCCACGTGCTTGCATTTTTCAACCTGAACTCTACAGACCTATCTAAGCTAGTCCATCTGTCGACGTGTTCGACGAATCCGTCCTGGTTGCCGTGATCCTCCAGGCGGAGAACATGCTCGTAGACATCAACACCAGTGCCAGAGGCCGCCCATTTTGTTCTGTTCAGCGCACCCTGCCCACCGGTTCCACCCCCGAAGTCGTCGAAGAACAGGAAGACGTTCTCACCGTTCTCCGCGCTGGTCGCGGCCGGATTGCCGTAGTACATCCAGATCACGCGGTCCCTGTTGTCCAGCCTGCGAACCCAGGCGATGTTCAGATATCCGCCCTCGTCCCTCTCTATCCAGTAAGGAAGGGGATCGGAGGAGGAATCCTCCAGAAACCTTATGCTCGGGTAGGCGCTCTTCGGGATCTCCGGTGGGATCGGGATCATTATCTGGTAGTTCTCGGGGTGATTTCCAACGCTCACGGCCCTTCTGTGCGCCCAGGCCTGGTTCCACCACCTGTCGGTTTCCACTGGCCTCGTGTCGTAGACGGCCACGCCTATCCACCTGTCCTGCATCCCGTAGTGGATGTACCACACCCCATCCTTGAAGCAGATGGACTCCGAAAAGGCAATCATGTTGGAGGTCCCCGGGACGTACTCATCTATTATCGGCTCCTCGCATCTGGCCAGCAGCTGGAAGTCCTTCGAGAAGATTGCCCATCCGGTCCTGTGGATGTATGCGCCGGGCTGCTCTGACGAACCCCAGCCGTTGTAGATGAGCAGGATTCTGTCGCCCAGCATGTAGACGGCCCCGGGCTCGACCCCCACGCTGTCAAAGTAGTTCCCGGATCTCGGTTCGAGGATCGGCCGGTCGAGGAAGTCCTCCCACGTCAGGACGTTGTCGATGTCCGTGGCCCTCGCCAGCCCGATCCTCCCGCGCCAAGGCTGGTTCTCGCCCATGTAGAACATATAGTAGTAGCCACCAATTTTCTCTGGGACGAGCGCCCCGGCCTTTATCTGGTGGGAGTTCCACGCATGCGCGGGCTGCACGGTCTCCCCCAGCTTCTCCCAGTGGATTAGGTCCTCTGACCTTGCGAGGCAGATGTTTCCTGGCGTCCTGTAGCCCCCGCCCTCAAGTGGGTCGTTCCCGGTGTACGTCATGTAGTAGCGGTTGCCTATTTTGACCACGCGCGGGTCCTCGCATCCCCCGATGTCGTAGCTCTCGCTCGGGGAAAGAACTGGGTCCGGCAGCCTCGTGAAGCTCAGACCGTCTGTGCTCCATGCGTACCCTATCCTTCCGCTGATCCCGTCGCCCCCCTCCGCCCGGTAGAGCATGTGGAAGATGCCGTTCTCGACAATCACGGAGGGGTTGTAGACGCGGTAGCTCTCCCATCCGGTCCCGCGCGGGCCCATTATCGGATTCCCCGCGTACTTCACAAATCTGGGCGGAATTTCGAAGACCGGAGGGCTCTCCACCGAGCCCGCCTGCCCGAGATCTGCACTACCGAATGCGAAAATCAAGCATAACGCTCCGGCGAGCGCCAAGGCGTATCCCGCTCTCATTTTTCAGTATGAACTGGATGCCGCGTATTATAACCTCTAGGACTCTTTAAACACGACCTGTAGAGACCTTCACACCGCGGATGTGTGTGGACAGGGAAGTATTACCAAAAAATGTGGGAGCCTCAAAAACCTCGCCGCGGTTCTTCATGAAACCCGTTTTCTGGTTCTGCAGAAAAGGAGGGGGAAGATGAAATCGCTCGTGCAGCAGGGTAGCCAAACGGCAACGAAGAGGATCGGAAAGACTAGGGGCAAAAGCGAAATCCATCCCGTGGGAGTGCCAAAGGACGTGAGATAGAAGGCCGAGGCGTAGGTGCTTACCAAAACGTGACCGGCGTGCGGGAGTTCCGTTCTTGGGCGACGGATTCCCAGCCACACCCCTAGAAAAACACCCGGAAGGACTAGCCAAGGATGTTCAATCAGGCAGAGATGCATGTGCGTGGGGATTCCAAGCACACGTCCGCCAACGTAGGGGAGAAAGATGTCGCTGAGGGTGCAAATCGCGACCGAGCCAAAGAAACCGACGACCACAGCTTCCCGGATCCTCCTCTCGTACTTTCTGAAGATGGCCGTGGTCACGATTGCACTCAGGAAGAGGTGAAGGGAGTGGAGGGAGTGGAAAATGAACTCGTGCTCGAGGCTGCCCAGCGCAGATGTGCTCAAAGCCATGAGGAGGACGCCCGTCAGCGCACCAAATAGGGTGAAGGGGGCGTGGTGGGAGAGCTCCCTCAGGATGAGTTTCCCCGCGACCATCACGGACCCCGTTCCAGGATTCTCATTTTCTTTCACCACGGCACCTTGGGTCGTGAAATATCGGCTTCCCGCATGGGCAGACATTTGGGTGCCCGTAGATCCTGCAGATGGCGTTGATGCCCCTGTCCGAGAAGTGAAAGTCGAGCCTCGAGGCCTCCGCGCAGGCCTCTCCCGGTCCGCACCTCAGGATGTCGGCGAAGTAAACTTCGAGAATTCTGTGCCTCCGCAGCAGCTTGCGGGCGACCCTAACCCCGAGTTCGGTCATCTCGATCTTCCTGTACCGCCTGTACAGCACGAGACCCTTCGAACCGAGAACCTGCAGCATCTCGGTGACGGTTGCCGGTCTGACCCCGAGGTTCTCCGCGATCTCCGTGGTTCCCAGCTGCCGGGAGTTCTCCCAGGCGCGGTAGATGAGCTTGAGATACCTCGCCTCGTTTTCGGTGAGAGGTGGGTTCGCTTCCCGCATACGGTTATATCTTTTTAGGCGATGTCTAAAAATTTTCGGTTTCACCTAAAATTATGCGAAGGATCCGGGCTCGATGATCCGGTGTTTGCAAACTCTCAGGGATTCAGATAGATCTCAGCCCTGCTGGGCCCAAGGCGGGCCTCCGGCGCTGCGCCTCCCACCCGGCGCACCCCTGTCGATCCTGTGGATCACCTGGGCAGAGGCACCGCACTTGGGACAGATCTGCGGTTTGGGTATCCCCTGGGGAACCTCTATCACGTTCCCGCATGCAAAGCACCGGAACTTTTTTGTTGGAATTTCGGCAGGCGGTTGTGCCATCAAATTTCACCTCCTCCCATCCCATCGGCTTTCGGTTATTTGATACCGGCATCGGATGGTACATCCGCTCTCACCGTGATCGACCCCGCATCTGCTCCTTGATAGCGTCCTTCACGGCCTGACGGACGCTGGTTCCGGCCCTAACCCTGACCGGCCGGATATCTTCTGCTTTCAGGATGGCCAGCGCCCCGGGACCGAACTCCCCCGCGATCGCGACGTTTACTCCCTCCTCGACCAGCTTCTTCGCAACGATTGGCCCCCGGCCGTGTTCAAAGGAGACCGCAGGATTTTCGATGACTTCTGTGCCCCTGATCCGGCCATCTTCAACCTCAACTATTGTGAAGGTCCGGGCCCCCGCGAAAACCTCCGATACACGGTCCTCTAGACCTCCGGACCGGGTGGCCACGGCGAGTCTGAGTCTCAAGCCATCACTTCCCTTCCTTGCCGCGCTTCGCGATGAAATCCCTCAGCTCCCTTATTCTGGCTTCGACGCTCCTGAGCTCCTCTTCCAGCTCGGCCTTGTACGCCTCAAGCGCCTCGATCTCGTCCTCTGGTGTCGGAGGAGGCGGTAGGAATGGCGGTGGGGGATAAGGCACACCGGGGACCGGCTGCGCCGGCTGTGGCACTCGCCAGTAGGATGGGTACATCACGTAGGGATTTATGTACCACCACCAACATCCCCAACCTCTGGGCCACCACATGTTCTCACCACCAGTATCCGGAGTAAGTGTACGTCGGGTACGCGTAGGAGTACCCGTAGGCGTCTGGATAGGCCCACCATCTCGGAAGCCACGGGAATCGGACGCAGACGTAGGGGTTCCACCACCAGCCGAACCCCATCCTGAAGAGCCAGCCCGGTCTCTGCCATGGAGGCAGGTAGCTGAAGGGCCCCCTGCCCGGCCAAGGCCCGAACCAGCCGCCCCTTCCCCGTCCAAAGCCCATCCACCACATCACTCTCCTTTATGTGCAATTGCACATAAAAGCTTTTCGGTTGAACCGGTTGTGTCCCAAAGCTCTTATGCTGGTGAACTGGAGGTTTAGGGGGGACAGCATGAGACGAAGGTGGTGCCGCAGGTGGTTCGGTCCAGGCAGACCCATGAAACCCAGATTCGTGCGGGTGATACACGGAACCGTGCGATTCGGACCCCTTCCGCCGGACATGCCGCCCACCGGTGAACAGATTTACCTTTTCTACGACGAGTTTGAAGCGTTCCGCCTCATATACTACGAGGGGCTCAGCCAGGAGGAGGCCGCCGAGAGGATGGGCGTCTCGCGCGGAACGGTTTGGCGCTGCCTCGAGAATGCAAGAAAAAAGATTGCAAGCATGCTTGTTGAACGCCGGCCTCTGGTGATCGCCCCAGAGCCGGTTCCGCCACCGGGCCGCAGGGTGGAGAAGAATGAAGCTGAAAATAGTGTATGACAATGAGGCGGAACCTGGGTTCAGAAAAGGATGGGGGTTCTCCTGTCTGATTGAACTGGACGACGAGAAAATTTTGTTCGACACGGGCTGGGACGGAAACATACTGCTGGAAAACCTGAAGAGGTTCGGCGTCAGACCGGCGGAGATAGGGAGAACGATCGTCTCCCACGATCATTGGGATCACGCAGGTGGTCTGACCCACATAGTCAGGAGGGACATGCAGCTTTATGTCCCTCGCTCCTTCTCAGAGCGGCTCAAGGAAGAGCTCTCTTCCCGCTTTGAACTTCACGAGGTGGGAGGCCCGCAGCGGATACGCGAGGGAGTATGGACCACGGGCGAGCTGGGCGGGGAAATCAAAGAGCAGTCGGTTGTGTTGAAGGCGAAGGAGGGACTGGTGGTTCTCACCGGGTGTGCCCATCCGGGGGTAAGAAACATTCTCTCCGCCGCTTCGGGATTTGGAGAGGTTGTGGGCATAGTGGGCGGCATGCACGGTTTCGAGGATTACGATGCTCTGAGAGGGCTGAAGCTGATTGTTCCCTCGCACTGCACCGTTATCAAGAGGAGGATCGTGGAAATGTTTCCCGAGGTCAGCCTAGAAGGGAGGGCCGGCCTCGAGATATCAATCTGATCGGATCTGGAGGAGCCGGCAGCGGGATGCTTGGGAGTTCAACCACGGCCACCACCCCTGATTTTCCGGCAACCGTGAACGATCAAGGGTTCGGGCTCCTTTGAACTTTTCTCACCTGTTGGCTGGAGAACCGGCCGGCTCAGTCGAGCTTCTTCCCGCAGGACGGGCAGAACTTCGCCCCCGCCACCCCTACCTCGGCACCGCAGAAGGGGCAGTACCTCGCCCCGGCAAGTTTCTTCGGCTCCCCCTCGACGGACTTGGCTATCCTCTTCAGGTAGGGCGCCTCCGCGTACTCCTCCTGATGCCTGAAGATGAGGTCCTTCACGGCAAACGGATCCTTCACGCCGTAGATGCAGGTTGACGGGGAGGCGACCGGCGTCACGGTTCCCCTCACGGGTCCTCCGACCACGACGGGTCCGCCGCCCGTGCTCCAGCCGGCCCCCGTTTGATAGCCGACCATCCCCAGCCCCAGGCCGGACTTCGTGATCGGAATGACGTTGCCGAAGCCGAAGATCCTCCCGATTATCCCCTGGTCGACGATGACGTCCGAGAGGTCGTCATACTGGATCTGTCGGGAGGATACCGTGATGAACCTCTTGTAGGCAATTATTCGCTTGTTTGTGAGAATGTACGTGAACGCCTGCGAGTAAAAGATAACGGCGATGAAAGCCACAGCACCGATGATAATGAAAACAAGACCCAAGATTGCGGAAACTGCCGAGATGACGACCCCAACCGCAAAGAGGATGGCTGCAAAGATGAAATAGCCTAGAAAGGCCAGCCTCTCGGGTCTGAGCGTCTGAAGGACCCTTTCCCCCTCGAGGAGAGAAAACGGAGGGGAGACCTTTTCTTTCATCCAAATTCAGACTGTTTCTCACCGCGCATTTATAGCTTGTTGGGTCTTGACCGCTTGTCGTTTTGGTGAAGATTGGCCAAAGCTCCGGTTTCTAAAGCATCTCCCTTCGGTTGGCTATAAACAGAGAAATGATGAACAGCACAGCTGCGTAGATCATTAGCACAAAGAAGCTCGAGGTGGGATTTTGACTGGCCCGGATCATGCCGGCGAGTGTTCTTTCTTCCCCGGTCATCCAGCCAAAAACATTTTCATATGAAATGTTGTACGTGGCGGCTATAGCATCCCCCGCCCTGTCGGGAATGAACCACGGATCGTAACCGATGGCTGAGAGGCCCCCGGAAAATATCGGAAAAATCACCATGTAGGTTATGAGCGTGAGTATAGTCGCCCCCATACCTCCCCGCAGAGCGGCGCTGAAAGTGAAGGCCAAGCTTATAATGAAACACGCCAGCATCAGAGCAATGGCGAAAGATCCGAAAACTCCCACCGGAACTTCGCCGTAGAAAACTACCAAGGCGAAAATGGAGATGAGATATGCAACTGCAAGCACGATGCCCGTGGCCACGAAACAGGCAAGGTATTTTCCGATGACTATCGTCGTTCTCTTTACAGGGTTCGGGAAAAGTATGTACCCGGTTTTTTGTTCAAACTCCGATGCTATAGCGTCCCCGGCGAAAAACACGGCCCCTAGGACGGCCAGAGCGCCCATGGAAGTAACAAACATGGCAAAGAACTCGGGATTGTCGCTGATTTTTGCCTGATCCAAGATCCTATCTTGCTCGGGCTCCGGAACGCCGAGCATTTGCTTTTTTATTCGCTCCCTGATCTGCCCGGGGACATCCAATCCCCTGTAAAGTCCGATCATCAGAACCACGGCGAGAACGGTGATTGCCAGCGCCCCGTAAAACCGTTTTCTTCTGATGTGCTTCAGCAGCTCGTACTTCGTGACGATCTTTAACTTCTCACGCTCTCTCATATCAAACCTCCAGTAAGTTTGAGATACGCTCGCTCAAGGGATCCGTATTTCCTCTTGAGCCTGTAGATTTCCTCATACGCCTTTAGCCTTCCATGATCGATTACCGCCACCTTCTCGCAGACCTGTTCAACCTCTGTGAGCAGGTGAGAAGCCAGCATGATGGTTTTGTTTTTTCCAACCCTCTTCAAGAGATCCCGGATTTCCTTCATGCCCCTTGGATCAAACCCGAGCGATGGTTCATCCAAGACGAGAATCTTGGGATCGTGCAGGATAGCCTGGGCGAGGGCGAGCCTCTGTTTCATTCCCCGCGAGAACTTCTCCACCCTGACGTTTTTCCAGCGGTGAAGCCCGACCAGCCGAAGGACTCTGTCTATCTCGCCCCCGAGTTCTTTTTCATCCATTCCCCGCAGCCGTCCCAGATATCTGAGAATTTCAGCCGGCGTGAGAAAGGGGTAAAATTCAGGAGCCTCAACGATTGCTCCAATGTTGGCAAGAGCCTGTTCGCGGTTCCTGACGACATCAATGCCATCAATGTAAGCCTCGCCCGAAGATGGACGGATCAAACCACAGAGGATCTTGAGCACAGTGGTCTTCCCGGCACCGTTTGGACCCAAAAGGCCGACCTTTTCGTTCCAATCCACACGCAGGGAGAACCTGTTAAGAGCGATGAAGCCGTTGTACTCCCGCGTCAGGTTTTTTACCTCGATTGCGTCGTTCATACGGTTCGTAAATATTTACTTTTGGGCATTTATTAAGACCCGAATGGCTTTGCCCCTCCGGCCGTTCGACAGATTGGATTTCGTGTGATACTGAGGAGAACAAACCACAGTTATTTTGCCCGTTGCAGACCGGCAGGTGGTGGGGCCGCCAGGATTTGAACCCGGGTTTGCGGGTCTCACCGGCTCCAGTGGGTCATCATCTTCACATCAGCAGACCCACCGCGTCCACTGGAGCCCGCCGTGATGGCCAAGCTACACTACGGCCCCACCATTCTGTCCTCAAGCATCCCGATATTAAAGGCTCGCGTCAGAGCGCCGGCCCCAGCCAGAAGAGCAGCCCGAAGAGGATGAAGGCCGCCGAAACCCCGAGGACCCTCAGGGGCAGCGGGGGCTTGGCAACGGGGGGCAGATAGACATCCTCCTCCGGCTCCCTCTCCTCCTCCGCCACGGCCGCCACGCCTCCCGCCGCCGGAGTGACAACCTCGGCCGCCCGGGCCCTGGCGCGCATCTGCATGTAGACCAGCCCGATGATGGACCAGGGCAGGCAGACAACCAGCAGCAGGTAGAGCGGAAGCCCGAGCGCAGATATCGCGGGAACCGTGTACGATTGGCTCACCCCCGCGTTGTACTCGTTCAGGTTCCAGAGGATGATCGCCAGACACGAGTAGACGATGAGGGAGTTCCAGAACGGATCCGAGGCGGAGACGAGCTGGAGACCGCCCGTCCTCCTCTTCGTCACCGGCCAGAGGAGGTTCCCGCCCATGTGGCCGTAGGAGTCGAAGATGATGTGCCCGACCCAGCCGAGGAAGGCGACCAGCAAGGCCGTCCAGCTCCGCAGAATGGCCCCGACCGCCGCGGCCAGCATGAGCCCGAGAGTCAGGCTGTGCCCCGCCTGCCTGTGGAACGGTATGAAGACGACCTCGACCGACCCGTCCTTCCCCTTCATGAAGCCGAAAGACGGCCCGCTGAACCCCTTTATCTCCGTCGGCTTCCCGTAGGTTTCTATCAGATTCGGCTTGAATCTGGCCGAGGCCTCCGCCTTCCCTGCCGGCGGCTCCGTCCCCGGTACAGGGATTCCGCCCGTGGTCACCTGCGGCCCGATCCTCACCTCAACCCTCTTCTCCCTGGTGTTGAAGAAGACCGAGTACTGCCGCCAGAGGTCCGGCCCGAGCCTGACGGTGTGCAGCTTGACCTTGAGCATCTTTCCCGGCTTCATCTCCCCGGCCCTGTTGATGGCCTCGGCCAGCTTCTCCGCTATCTCCTTCGGATCCATCCTGTCCGGGTGCGGGTCGATGACAACATCGTGCTTCTCGAGGTAGACCATGAATTTGAAGTCAATCGTGTCGGGGAGGAGGCCGAAGATCCCGCCGAGCAGGATCAGGAGGGAGTCCTCAACCGCTGCCCCGGTCACGAGGCTCTTGAAGAAGGTCGCGATCGCTATTCCGACTATGAAGTGAGTCAGTCCCCTCACCTAGATCACCCCGAGGATTCTTGCTATCCCCCCGCCGAGCCCGGCCATGTCGAGGAAGAGCGGGAAGAAGAAGCCTATGATGAGGTTCAGCCTCCTCGTCCTGAACATCGGGGGGACGAGGCCCAGACCGGTCGCGATGGCGAGCAGGACGAGACCTCTCGGCCCGCCGAAGAAGAGGACTATCCCGAGGATTATCACCATCGCCGCGAGGGAGACCCTCCTGTAGCTCATCCTCGAGACGACCCTCGAAAAGACGAACCTCGAGAGCGCGAACATTATGAGGAAGGCGAAGACGGCCGAGAAGGCGATGGTCGCGACCAGCAGCCAGAAGTCAGCGTGGGTCCTCGGCTGGTAGACCATGGCCGTCACCCAAGCCATCCCCCCGCGGGTGAGGTGAAGGAGGGGCACCCAGAACAGGAAGAACGCCCCGACGTAGTACGCGAACCTCCCTGCTGCCCCCGAAACCATGAACTGGACGTCGCCCCGGGTCGACGTCGCGTGGCTTGAGAGGACGCCTCCGACCCCGGCGGTTATCACCGGCTCGAAGGCCGCGAACGTCCCTCCGAGGAACCCGGCAGCCGTCCCGTGCGCCACCTCCCCGGCCCCGGCGTAGATCTCCCCGCACCTCGACTGCCGCGGGACCTTCGGGTTTGAGAATACGTTCATGAGGACCCACGGCATGGCGAAGAACCCGACGAAGACCGGCAGGATGTTCTGGAAGGCCCTGTCGGGCGGCATGACAGGCGCGTTCAGCACGATGAACCCCAGAACCATCGACAGGAGGAAGACGAAGATTCCGGCCAGCAGGCTCGACCATCCGTCCGCCAGCCTCGCAAGCCTCGTCTTCCCGCGGCTCCCCCAGTCCTTCGGCCACTCGGACATGAGGAGGTAGACAACGACTCCTATGAGGATCCACGCGAAGTGCGGTGTCGTCAGCCTCCGGAAGACCGGGAAGATGTGGGACGCAACCGGCGATATCGCGATCAGGATTACCGCCGCCCCCATGGCCCCCAACGCAGAGAGCAGGCATGCCTCCTCCCCCCTGCCGTACAGCAGGTACTTCTGGTTCGGGAAGACCATGTAGAACGTGCTGTCATCCGGCGACCCCATGTACGTTGTGGTTATTATCCCGACGATCGCGTAGGCCACCAGCATCCCGACGAGCATGAGGGAGAAGCCGAGCGGGTCAACCGGATAGGCGACGTAGGCTATGACCGCAAGCCCGGCGAAGTTGAGCGGGTGGAGGCCGGGCAGGATGGAGAGGCAGCTGCCGAACACGACCCCGAGCAGCCCCCAGAGGATGTAGGCGAGCGCCACGGTCACACCTCCCTCCACACGTCGCCGGTCGAGCAGACCTGGAGGACCCTCTCCCCACCGACCTCCGAGATCTTCCCGACCGCTGTGATTCTGTCGCCCTCGCCCGGCACGTCGACGAGCCTCTCCCAGACGAAGTTCGGGATGAGAACCCTCACCGAGCCGGGGTCCGTCCCCACCGTCAGAATTCTGTCGGGCGGCAGCAGCCCCTTGGGCCTCTCCTCTACCCCCACCACTGTCCCGCTGACGAGCGCCAGATCTTCGTCCGCAAGCCCCTCGAGGCTGACGACGGCCGGAGGCATGAAGACCCCCTCCTCAATCGTCGGAGTCTGCGGCCCGACGAAGGTCACCGCCAGCTTCCCGTCCCTCCTCTCCACCTTCCCGACCAGCTCCACCCTCGACCCCCTGACCAGAGCATCCCTCACGTCCCTCGACAGCCCCTGGAAGACCTCCTCGTCGATGTGGACGCGCGGGAGGTCCTTCGCATCCAGCCAGAGGACCCTCTTCACGATTTTCAGGCTCGTGGCGGTCCCGACGGACTCGGAGAGAATTATCCTGCCGAAGACCCTCACGTAGCTCCCGATCATGTTCTCCGTCAGCTCGGCGAGCCCAACCCTCTGAACGTTCTCCCTTCCGATCACCTCGATGTCGGAGAACCTGGCGATGTTCAGCTGAGGGGTGCCCTTGTAGGCAGAGACCCCGCCGCTGACCCTCACCCTGTCGAGCGCTTCGACCCCCAACGGCCCCCGCTCGACGTAGGCCTCGAGCCCCTTCGGGACGTACAGCTGGACCTCCCCCGTTCCGTCCGAGAGGTAGTAGACGTACGCCGACCCCGTTGCCCTCATCCCAGTGACCGTTCCCTCCACCGTCACCCTCCTGAAGAGGAGGTCGCTCCTGCGCAGGATCCCGGACGGGGTTGAGGTGACCGGTTCGGACGGTGTTATCCTGAGATCCCCGGCGAGGGAGACCGTTATCATCTTGTCCTTCTCGGAGGAGACCCTCATCTGGCCGAAGACCTTCACCCTGTCCCCGACCCGCGGAACGGCCCCCGAGGCCAGGAGCTCCTCGCTGACCGGGGAGTACGCCCTCACCTCGACCGTCGATCTCTCCAGGTCGTCCGAGCTGAAGTCGCAGACGGAGAAGGAGATGTAGTTCCTCCCGTAGAGGGGCCCGGAGGTGACGGTCCCCTCGACCCATCCGTAGGAGTAGTCCATCCACGGGTCGATCTCCGAGATGCTGGTCGGTTCCTCGACCGAGGCTCTCGAGTGCATGACCAGGGCTGCCACACCGAGAGCCGCCAGCATGGCGCAGGTCAGCCAAACCCAGGTCAACCTGATCCTCCTGCTCGTGTCCGTCAGGCAGTGGGGGCACGGGGTCCTTCCCCCCGTTTTCTTCCCGCAGGCGGGACAGACATCCTCGCTCCCCCGATCACCCCGATGTCCTCCCAGGAGGCCACCCAGAGCTGCGGCAGCCCGTAGTAGCTCTGCAGCGTCCCCCTCACCCTCACCTTCGAACCCACGGCAGGACAGCGGTCCCCGAACCTGTTGAGAAGGCTCGGGATGAGAACTGCCAGAGACTCCCCGCTCTCCGGCTCGTAGACCGTGAGGCTACTCGCGAACCCCAGGTCGTCGATGACGATCACCTTCCCCGTCACCTCGAGCCTCTCGTACTCCTGGAAGTTCTCCGGGCTCCGGATGATCTCGGATATCCTAACGGGTCTGGCCTCCGGCCTCTCAACCCTGAGGATCCCCTCCGGATACTGGACGATGAGCATCTGGAACTGATTTGACCTGTCCCCGATGGCTCTCACCCTCAGGGTCCCCCTGACGGTGACGATGTCTCCGACCGCAGGGAAGACGGGGCTCCCGCCGCCCGCGAGCCTCATGTTCTCCCGCCTTATCAGCTCCTTGGTCGTCGCGTCGTAGGCCCTCACGAAGACGCTCGCGTCCGAGTTCTCCGGGTCGGTTAGGTACATCCCGAGAAAACCCGTGTCCTCGTAGAACTTGACGAAGGTGGCCTTCCCGGTCAGGACCGCCTGCCCCATGTTCATCAGGCTCGCGTTCTCCAGGAAGAGGTCGGATATGCTGACCTGGTAGGGCTGCCCGACGACGAGATTGAGGCCGCGGACATCCGCGCAGAGGAACAGGACGCCGATGACCGCGACCGCCAGCCCTCCCCACTTCAGCAGCCTGAAGGATAGCCGCTTGGGAACCCTGCTTCCGCAGTAAGGGCATTTCTCCAGGGTTCCAACGTACCTGCCGCACGACGGGCAGAAAACCTCCTCAGGCGGTCCGGTTGCCTTCATGCAGCGATTTCTTATAGAGTCGGCTTCATAAAAGTTTTTTGATTGCCGTGAAAATCATCGGCCTCGATCTCTCCGGGAGCGAGGGAAGGCCGAGCGGCCTCGCCATCCTCGAGGGCAAAAAATTTTTCACATGTGAGATCAGGAGCGATGCGGAGCTACTGGGGGCATGCGGGAGGCCGGGGGTTGCTCTGGTCGCGGTAGACGCCCCGCTCAACTTTCCGAGCGGGGGAGGCCTAAGGCCCTGCGACAGGATGATGATCTCCCGCGGTCTGAGGGTCTTCCCCCCGACCTTCGGCGGCATGAGGAAGCTCACGGAGAGGGGCGTGAGGATATCCTCGCGCCTGCGGGAGCTCGGCCTTGACGTGATAGAGGTTCACCCGAGGTCGTCAGGCGTCTTGATCTTCGGCAATCCCGACCGGTCCGTCTGGGTGAGGGGCCTGCGGCGGGCGGGATTCAGCCTCAGCCCGAGATCAGAGCACGAGGTGGACGCGGTCGTGTCAGCCCTGACCGGCCTTCTCCATCTCCGCGGCCTGACGGAGGTCGTGGGCGATGGTAAAACCGGAGAAATCGTCATCCCCGCGCGAGGAGTCTCTCCACGAACCTTGCTCCGGATGAGATGCTGCTCGGGGAAACCCCGGTGACCTTCGCGATCCTCCTCACGCTCAGCCCTTCTCCGGAGATCTTCGCCCCGAGGTAGATCAGGGCGGCCGAGAGGCTTACCGGCGATCTGGACCTTATCCTCGCGCCCGATCTCTCCAGCAGCCTCCTCGCCGCCTCGCTTGTCTCATGCGATGCCCTCAGCTGCGTAAGGAATCTCGCGAGGTAGTCCTCCACACCGGTTTCCGTCTCCACCCCGAGCTCCTTCCTGAAGGTCGTGAGAAACCTGCGGAAGATCCGCCGGGCGGTTCTCTCCTCTAGTCCGTACCTGCTGACCATCGCCCCGACCATCTCCTTCTCGCTCCTCGGGAGACCGATCCGCCTGCAGGCGAGCGTGATCAGGACGGGAACGACTATCCTCGTGTCCCTTCCCCTCGTAAGCCTAGAGGCGAGAAGCCTGCGGTAGAGCACGCACGCCTCCGTCCTGACAGACCTAGGGAGGGACAGCTCCCTGCACAGTCCCTCTATCTCTATCATGACGGCCCTCGCGCTCCTGTCCTTCCAGCTCCAGGCCTTCACCCTTCCGTGCATCAGCCTCATTCTCCTGATTCTGGAGAGGGCGGCCGGCGATTCCACCCTTGCCCTCCCGATCTCGCTGCCCATCCCGAGGTCATGCCGGGTGAGGTCGATCCATCCACCTTCCATCTCCTCGCGCCTCTGTCCTCCTCCCTCCGCGGGCATCCGGTCGTAGATGACCAGCCCGCAGGATGTGCACACGAGCTCCCCGCGCTCCCTGTCGTACATCACCCCGCTGCTTCCGCACGACGGGCAGATCAACCGACCACCCTAGCGGCCGAGAATCCGGCGGAGCTCCCCGCTGGAAACGAGCCTCTGGAGGGCGCGACCGGGGTCATCCGCCAGCAGAACCCTCAGAAAATCCTCCCGGATGTCCCCGCTCCTCCCGATCAACTCGAGGAGACCGGAGACCCTCCTGTCGTGCATGAAGCCGAGGTCCCGCCAGAGCCTCGCGTAGTTCTCCAGCTCCTCCCCGTAAACCTTTCTCCATCCCGAGTCGTACTCGGCGAGCTTTCCCAGGTTCCCGGACAGGGAGGCCTCCCCGGCGGCTCTCCCGGCCATCCTCCCGCATCCGATCTCGTACCTCAGCGTGTTCACGGCCAGCGGCGGGCACTGCCCGGCGGCCTTCCCGACCGAGACGATGCCCGGCCCCCACGTCTTCTCAAGAGGCTCCACGGGACGCGCGGTCTTCACGCTGGCAACCGGGGAGGCCCGCGCGAGGGCGGGGGATGACAGCCTGCCTATGAACTCGTCTATCGCCGTCGCCGGGTGCATCCTCATCCCGGTGACCCCGGCCGAGGCCATGCCCTCGCCCGCCGGGAAGATCCACCCGAAGCCACCCGGAGCGGAGTAGGAGGAGAAGTGGATCTCGGCCGCCCGGCAGTCGGCGTTTGCCATCACATACTCACAGGTGAAGG